>NZ_JAMSKY010000040.1:0-1852 GCF_023806745.1 Lactiplantibacillus sp. B652
AGCGTCACCACTCACAGTTTGTGCCCCAATTTCAGCCTGGTCTGGCGTGTAACCCTTAATAGCTGGGCTAGTTACTGCCGCAAAGCTTTGATCTGCTGACCAAGACCCATAGGTCTTCTCACCTGTCACCGCATCAGTTGAGACTTCACGCGTAAATTCAACCGGCTTGGCCACATAATCATCATGAGCTGTCGTACCATCTTTGTAGACGTAATGGATAGTTTCATTAATCGTCTTGCTTTCAGTTGTAATAGTTGGCGCATTCTTAGCATAAACCACCGTGAAATCAAGATCACTAGAATTAGTGTAGACAGTTTGAACTGCAACGCTTGTCAAATCAGAGTTTGGGGCATCATTACTGATTACCTTATAGCCATCAACTTCTGGATTAACTACTTCTGCGAAATTGGTACTGTCTGCTTTTGTCCATCCAGCTTCTGTTGGCACACCATTATCATCCAGCGTTGCAGTCTTTGCTTTAGTTGAGTAATACGTTGTTGTTGTGTTATCAACTGGATTAGTTACTGTCACAAATGTAATTGGATCTGCCGTATATCCTATTGCTACTTCTTTACCATCTTGGTCAATATACTTAATGGTTTCACTAATTGTTTTGCTTGTTTGTGTGTACGCTGGTGCATAGACATAAATAACCGTCCCATTATCTCCAGCTTTTGTTAGAGTACCCGTCGCTGGCAAACTTTTTGCTCCAGTGGCAGTACCATCATCCATTCTTACAAACTTATAATTGGGAATTTCTAATTGTCCTGTAGTATAAGTACCATTAACATTAGCGCCATTTGGATAAGCAACCTCACCTTGAGCAATTTGATTACCTTTTGTATCAACATACTTAACATTAACTGTCGCTGCTTGCTTAAAATCAAAACTCATTATTTCAAATTGCTGTAAATTCTTAGCACCACCAGTTGATGCACTGACAATCATTGCCATTGCTTGATTAGAATTCGAGACAGTCGTAGTCCAAGTTAATATCTTACCGCTTGTTTGGGTATACTTGATTGTTAATGTTCTTGTATCTCCATCATAATCAACTGTAAAATCATGAAATTGGCCGTTTACGTCAGACTTACTTAACGCTTGGGAAGTTCCATCAACATCTTTAGCCCACCATCTTTGAACTTTTATTCCATCCTTAGTAGCAACTTCTTCATTTTCAGTATCAACAAATGTGCCATATGGAGCATTCATAGAATCCCCATTCCAACCAAAATCATTAGAGTTAGTTGAATCGATTTGGCTACCATCTTTATCAGACTGTGGAGCTTGATAACCATTTGACCATGTATCAAGCTTAAATCCCAGAGCATTTTGCAAGCCACCAATACCCAAGTTGCCACCAGCATTACCAATATCTGTGGTATTACCGTTATGAAAAGCAAAGCCAATACCGTCAGCTCCATTAGGATTGGATCCTAAATTAACCTTACCAGTTAAAGTAAAACTAGTATTCATATCAATTTTACTCTTGAGAGAGAAATTTCCAACTTTATTATATTCATCTGGTGTAATAGTCACAATACCAGTATTTTGATCATAAGTGGCTGATCCGTTTAATGAAAAGTAAGCAAGAAAATTATCCTTAGTAACATGTGTTAGAGCTTCTTTATCAGTCGCCAAAGCCTTACTTGTACGTAATTGTTGCAATAATGTGTTGTAAGATATCTTAGTTACAGTTTGGCGTGTTTTAGCACTAATCGTTTCGGCCTTCACTGCACTGCTACTACTTGCACTAGTCGTTTCGGCCTTTGCTGCACTGCTACTACTTGCACTAGTCGTTTCGGCCTTTGCTGCACTGCTACTACTTGCACTAGTCGTTTCGGCCTTTGCT
>NZ_JAMSKY010000040.1:1948-4348 GCF_023806745.1 Lactiplantibacillus sp. B652
TGCACTAGTCGTTTCGGCCTTTGCTGCACTGCTACTACTTGCACTAGTCGTTTCGGCCTTTGCTGCACTGCTACTACTTGCACTAGTCGTTTCAGCCTTTGCTGCACTGCTACTACTTGTACTGATTGCATCGGTCCTCACTGCACTGCTTGAGGTGCTGGTGGCTGTCACATCAGCTGACACTGGCCGGCTGGTAACTAGCATCCCTAATCCCAGCGAAAATAATGAAATCCCCATGACAGCCCAATTCTTACCGCATTTATATAATTTATAATGCGTTTTAGTCTCTCCAAAATAATTATTCCTTAACATAAAAGAACCTACCTTTCTCACTTTTTTAGATAAAATGTTGTCATTAAAATCCCGGTTTATTAAGGCTATTGGGTCTTTTCAATTAGAATAGAAACTACTAATATCCTCTAAATTGGGCCTATCTTTCGCACGAAAGTATCTAAAAAACGTGCCACATTCCCATCTCTAATTAAGCGACATTAATAAACAGCATTTATAATAACACACTTAAACTTTAGATTAAATTACATACAAGTAAACATTGCAAAACTAGTTCAGCAATTATACATAGGCCTTCACTATTTAGCTATTAATATTTAAATTTTCAAATTAAAACAACAAATAAGAATCAATTGTGTTTTTTTAATTTGAGCTTGTTGCTGTAACTTGTGCGTAAAGGCTTGTTTAGTTTTGATGCCAATCATCAAAAAGATCATGCTTGTTGGTTTCAAAATCTAAATCCATAAAGCCAGCCTCCTACCCAAAATCAATGTAATCCAGCATCGTTTCAGTACTAGCCTGGTCTCAGCCTAAATAAGCTAAAGTCATCGCTTCACTGGAATGATTGAGGAAATTCACGACTAAGCCAATATTATAATTTGATTGCGTGTAGACGCGATAAGCCCCGGTTTTGCTCATGGTATGGGAACCTAGATAATCAATTCCTAACAGATTGCCAACCTTGCTCATGATTTTGTAGAACTGTTTTTCCGTGATATGTCGCTCGGGGTGCTGAATGGAAGAAAAAAGCCATTCAGAATCTAGCTTATGATCAAGTAGCCATTGACGGTACGATAAGAACTCTGTTTGAACTGGTACAAGGTATTAGGTTTACCCGTTTTTCGATCGTGAATGAACACGTTTTGTTTAATAGAACCGTCTGGATTAAAAATATCGGTCTGTTTTAACCTCATAACGTCACTCACTCTCAGCAGTGTAGCTTTGCCAACTTGAAAAATCGTATAGTTACGCCGGCCGGCTTTAAAGTTATTGAGTAACGTATCTTGAACCTCTTTAAGTACGTTTGAATCTTTAATGGGTAAGACAACTTGTTACATAAGTCATAATCTCCTTTGACGATATAATAGCTTATAATTGACGTACGTTATCATGTACGCTTATAATATTAGATAAGTTGAGGAGGGAAAACATATGGAAAAAATTATTAACCCAACTACAGCACGAACAAACCTATTTTCACTTATCAAAAACGCTAATCGGGACTCCCAACCTGTTATTATTGCAGGATCTAATGACAGCCGTAGTGCCGTTTTGATTGGAAAAAAAGACTATGATGCATTACAGGAAACCATGAACTTAATGATGAATGGTCAGATTCAAGCCACCTTCAGCCGTAAAGATGATGAATCAGTTGATTTAGACGAAATGATCAAAGAAATTGATCATGAGTAATCGTTGGAAAGTAAAAATAAAATCATCAGCTAAAGGTGATTTAAAAAAAGTTTTAAGAAGCCCATTACGTCAGTCATTTGAAGAAATACAAAATGTATTGGAATCTGATCCATATAAACCAATACAGTCATTTGAAAAATTAACACCACCTGCGGCTGGTTACTATTCTCGAAGGATAAATGGACAGCATCGCGTCGTTTATACCATTGATAAAGTAACTAGAATAGTCGAAATCTATTCATGTTGGGCCCATTATGAAAGTGGTGGTCTTGAAATGAGTGGTAAATCTAATTCCAGAAAAAACTAGCAACTTAACATGCATCATAAATCAAATATTATAATAAATAACCCCCAATATCCACATTATAGATATTGGGGGTTATTTTAGCAGGGCTTTCGAGGGGCGATTTGGAGATTATAGTCCCTAATATAGGGACAAAGCTTATTTGAAAGTTTTTCTCAAACACATCATGTATTTTAGACTGTGCCACTATTATTCTCTGTTATAGGGTTTAATTTAGACAGTTCTAATGAACATATCTAACTTAAATAGATTGTGAGACACGAAATGGCCATCAAGGTATACCCTATTGGTCGCTTTTGATCCATTATCAATGGCTTTTTAAATTAGGGCCTAGTACTTTTGGAATGGAAATACTTTCCAACACCAAAAATTCTAGACCCAAATAATTTTAC
>NZ_JAMSKY010000041.1:0-3428 GCF_023806745.1 Lactiplantibacillus sp. B652
CGATTCATTGTTTGCAGCCGTTACCTGTTGCAAAAATTGATTTTGGTCAATCATCAGTTCTTTGAGTTGCGCCACTAGTGAAGACGGTTGAACTTCGTAGACAGCGTTAAAGCCAAGTGACATTAATGCATGATTGGCACCATAGGAGGCCAGATTGATGGCTTCGGTGGCATCGTCAAGGTTAGCTTCTAAGAAATCTTTTTCGGTTTGCATGAGTTGATCAAACTGGGTGTTAATCCAATGCTGCAGTTCGGCTTGGTCACTTGACGCGAGGTCTTCAAACCCAAGGTGAAATTTGTAGCCGACATAGGCACTAAAGATGGCACTTCCACGAAGAATATTGGCCAACATTTGGTAGGTATTGACGAGAGAATGGGTTTGAAGGGTTGTCCAATATTTACCAAATGAAAGGCCAGTTTCGGTCAAAATAAAAAGGGCTTTTTTTTGTAAAGCCGTGCCATTGGTGCTCGTTTGAGCGAGTTGGTCGATTTCAGCTTGCAGATTGGCATTATCATCTGCCCAAGTAAAACTTTCACCGCCGTTACCCGGAATCAGAGCCCGGAAAATGGTCGTACAGCTTTTGGCATGGACTGATTTCATAAAGGTAATGGTGTTTAATACGGATTCTTCTTGTTGAGTTCTCCGATCGTGGCGAATAGCAGGGGTGCCAACTTCTGATTGGTAGACGGCTAACATTGATGTACCTGCCAACATACGAGTAATGGCCTGTTGTTGAGTGTCTGCTAGCTGTTGCCAAGCTGGTTGATCATTCGTGACGGGAATCCGAATGTCCAACCAAAAGTTAGTGGTGAGTTGCTCCCACGTGTATTTATCGAAATTATCTTTAATATCATCCCAGTTAATTGCTTTGTAGTATAAATAGTCCATCGTTATTTGTTCGTCTCCTTAATTAGGATTCATGGGTATATGGGTCTTGTGACCCAATAACGTATGCCGGTGTGTTAAACGGACGGTAAGACCCCAAGTGAATTTCCTAGATCATGCATGATTCACATTCATTTGCCGTTTTAATTTCATCGTCTTCTGTGAATGTTCGAATGTAGTAAAGTGACTTGATGCCCTTGGTCCAGGCGTAATTCCGTAACCGGTTAAGGTCCCGGGTCGTCATCTTCAAGTTGTCATTGTCCTTCCACTCGTAAAGGTCGGGTTTCAAAACTGAACGCATGAACAGTGTCAGACTCATGCCTTGATCAATGTGTTTTTGCGCTACGGCATAGGTATCGATGATTTTGCGTTGGTCGATATCATATGCGGGCGTGTAGTAGGGCAAAGTTTCGTTAGACAGGTAGGGTGCCGGGTAGAAGATTGAGCCCACTTTATTTTCCTGCCGTTGTTCTACTAATTGTGTGATTGGGTGAAGTGACGCACTTGTTTCATTGACGTACGAAATTGACCCGTTCGGTGCCACAGCGAGTCTATTACGATGATAAAGGCCGCCAGTAATCACAGCTTGCTTGAGTGCCTTCCAATCTGTAACAGATGGTAATTTAATATTTTTGAAGATTTTTGCAACTTTGGTACTCTTAAATTTAAAGTCGGCGTTCAGGTATTGATCAAAGTAACTACCATCGGCGTATTTTGATTGCTCAAATTTGGCGAAGGTTTCGTGGCGTTCACGGGCAATTCGATTGCTCGTAACGAGTGAATAGTAGTTTAAAGCTAGGAAGTAGGCATCAGTAAATTCAAGGGCCTCTGGTGAGCCATACTCAATTTGGTGGCGTGCAAGGGCAGTATGCAGACCCATAGCCCCTAATCCAATCGTGTGGTAAAGTTCGTTGCCATGTTTAACAGTCGGTACTTCCTTAACGTCGGTTGTGTCAGTTACGAGGGTGAGCGCACGAACAGCAACCTCAACTGAGTGACCGAAGTCCGGCGAGTCAATCATATTCATGATATTAGTTGATCCGAGATTACATGAAATATCGGTGCCAATTGTCTTGTACGATAGGTCATCATCAAGTTTTGACGGTTCTTGAGGCTGTAAGATCTCACTACAAAGGTTACTCATAATAATTTTGCCATCGACAGGGTTAGTTTGGTTGGCCGTATCAATGTTCAAGATGTAAGGATAACCAGATTCTTGTTGGAGTTGAGAAATCTTTTGTTCTAGTTTCCGCGCGTTAAAAACTGACTTCTTAATATTGGGGTTAGCGACCATGTTGTTATATTCTTTGGTGATATCGATGTAAGCAAATGGCGTACGATATTCACGTTCGACATCATAGGGACTAAAAAGATACATTGGTTCGTTAGTCTTGAGTAATTCATAATACTTATCAGGAACAATCAAACCGAGGGACAAGGTCTTCACCCGAATTTTTTCGTCCGCATTTTCCTTTTTGGTATCCAGAAAATGTAAGATGTCAGGATGGAAGACGTTGAGATAAACCACTCCGGCGCCGTTCCGTTGCCCAAGTTGGTTACTGTAGCTAAATGAGTCTTCAAGTAACTTCATCACTGGTACAACGCCAGACGAGGCGTTGGAAATCTGCTTAATAGGATCACCTGAGGCGCGCAAGTTTGACAAGTTAACGCCGACGCCCCCACCGATTCGAGATAGTTGAAGGGCAGAATTAACGCCACGTCCAATTGAGAGCATGGAATCGGCCATATCAATTAGGAAACACGACACCATTTCTCCGCGGCGCTTTTTCCCCGCGTTGAGGAAAGTGGGAGTGGCGGGCTGGTAACGCTGTGAAATTAATTCATCGGCAACGTCATTAGCAAGTTGCTCATCACCGTTTGCAAGGTAGAGAGCATTGAAGACAACACGGTCGATAAAGCCTTCCAAGAATTGTTGTCCGTCGTTGGTTTTCATGGCGTACTGTGTGTAAAACTTGTACGCGCCGAGAAAGCTGCGGAAATGGAAGTGATGGTCTTTCATTCGGTCGAACAAGGACCGCACAAATTCGTGGGAATACTGATTCAAGATATCTGGATCAATGTAATCTTCGTCGACTAAGTAGTTTAATTTGGTATCCAATGAATCAAATTGTTTAGTCTTTGGTTCGACCGTCTCTTCAAAATAGGCCTTGAGGGCTTCTTGATCGTAATATAGCGGAATTTCTCCGTCGATAGGGATGTTTACGAGGTTATTTAAGTAAAAATAGGTATTTTCCATTTCTGGGGTGCTAGTTACCATTAGGGATTACTCCTTTGTTGTTTGAAAACAAAATTGATTGCGATAGGTTGAGATGGCATCGGCAATGCGAGGAATGTCGTGTGCGGTGCCACGTAGCTCAAAATCGGTAATGTAAGGAAAATCGAAGCGTTTAGCATATTGTTTAGCCGTGAGTGCAAACTGCTTATTAAAATTACGATTACCGCTACCGATAATACCGTAGCAATGCTGGTAATTGCCTTCGTACGCGAGGTAATCTCCCAAAATAGTGGTTAATATTTCAGTA
>NZ_JAMSKY010000042.1:0-3061 GCF_023806745.1 Lactiplantibacillus sp. B652
GAGAGAATGGGTTTGAAGGGTTGTCCAATATTTACCAAATGAAAGGCCAGTTTCGGTCAAAATAAAAAGGGCTTTTTTTTGTAAAGCCGTGCCATTGGTGCTCGTTTGAGCGAGTTGGTCGATTTCAGCTTGCAGATTGGCATTATCATCTGCCCAAGTAAAACTTTCACCGCCGTTACCCGGAATCAGAGCCCGGAAAATGGTCGTACAGCTTTTGGCATGGACTGATTTCATGAAGGTAATGGTATTTAATACGGATTCTTCTTGTTGGGTTCGCCGATCATGGCGAATGGCAGGAGTGCCGACCTCTGATTGGTAGACGGCTAACATCGATGCACCTGCCAACATGCGGGTAATGGCCTGTTGTTGAGTGTCTGCTAGCTGTTGCCAAGCTGGTTGATCATTCGTGACGGGAATCCGAATGTCCAACCAAAAGTTAGTGGTGAGTTGTTCCCACGTGTATTTATCGAAATTATCTTTAATGTCATCCCAGTTAATTGCTTTGTAGTATAAATAGTCCATCGTTATTTGTTCGTCTCCCTAGTTAGGATTCACAGGTGTACGGGCACCGTGATCCAATAACGTGTTGTCGGTGGGTTAAACGGGCGCTAACCCTGAATACATCCCCTAGATCATGCATGACTCGCATTCATTTGCGGTTTTGATTTCGTCGTCTTCTGTGAATGTTCGAATGTAGTAAAGTGACTTGATGCCCTTGGTCCAGGCGTAATTCCGTAACCGGTTAAGGTCTCGGGTTGTCATCTTTAAATTGTTATTGTCCTTCCACTCGTAAAGGTCAGGTTTCAAAACTGAACGCATAAATAGTGTCAGACTCATGCCTTGATCAATGTGCTTTTGAGCTACGGCATAGGTGTCAATAATTTTTCGTTGATCAATATCATATGCGGGTGTGTAGTAAGGCAAAGTTTCGTTAGACAGGTAAGGTGCTGGATAGAAGATTGAGCCTACCTTATTTTCCTGACGTTGTTCTACTAATTGTGTGATTGGATGAAGTGATGCACTTGTTTCATTGACGTACGAAATTGACCCGTTCGGTGCCACAGCGAGTCTATTACGATGATAAAGGCCGCCAGTAATCACAGCTTGCTTGAGTGCCTTCCAATCTGTAACAGATGGTAATTTAATATTTTTGAAGATTTTTGCAACTTTGGTACTCTTAAATTTAAAGTCTGCGTTCAAGTATTGATCGAAGTAACTGCCATCAGCGTACTTTGATTGGTCAAATTTAGCGAAGGTTTCGTGGCGTTCACGGGCAATTCGATTGCTCGTAACGAGTGAATAGTAGTTTAAAGCTAGGAAGTAGGCATCAGTAAATTCAAGGGCCTCTGGTGAGCCATACTCAATTTGGTGGCGTGCAAGGGCAGTATGCAGACCCATAGCCCCTAATCCAATCGTGTGGTAAAGTTCGTTACCATGTTTAACAGTCGGTACTTCCTTAACGTCGGTTGTGTCAGTTACGAGGGTGAGCGCACGAACAGCAACCTCAACTGAGTGACCGAAGTCCGGCGAGTCAATCATATTCATGATATTGGTTGATCCGAGATTACATGAAATATCGGTGCCAGTTGTCTTGTACGATAGGTCATCATCAAGTTTTGACGGTTCTTGAGGCTGTAAGATCTCACTACAAAGGTTACTCATAATAATTTTGCCATCGACAGGGTTAGTTTGGTTGGCCGTATCAATGTTCAAGATGTAAGGATAACCAGATTCTTGTTGGAGTTGAGAAATCTTTTGTTCTAGTTTCCGCGCGTTAAAAACTGACTTCTTAATATTGGGGTTAGCGACCATGTTGTTATATTCTTTGGTGATATCGATGTAAGCAAATGGCGTACGATATTCACGTTCGACATCATAGGGGCTAAAAAGATACATTGGTTCGTTAGTCTTGAGTAATTCATAATATTTATCAGGAACAATCAAACCGAGGGACAAGGTCTTCACCCGAATTTTTTCGTCCGCATTTTCCTTTTTGGTATCCAGAAAATGTAAGATGTCAGGATGGAAGACGTTGAGATAAACCACTCCGGCGCCGTTCCGTTGCCCAAGTTGGTTACTGTAGCTAAATGAGTCTTCAAGTAACTTCATCACTGGTACAACGCCAGACGAGGCGTTGGAAATCTGCTTAATAGGATCACCTGAGGCGCGCAAGTTTGACAGGTTAACGCCGACGCCCCCACCGATTCGAGATAGTTGAAGGGCAGAATTAACGCCACGTCCAATTGAGAGCATGGAATCGGCCATATCAATTAGGAAACACGACACCATTTCTCCGCGGCGCTTTTTCCCCGCGTTGAGGAAAGTGGGAGTGGCAGGCTGATAACGTTGTGAAATCAATTCATCGGCAATGTCATTGGCAAGTTGTTCATCACCATTAGCGAGATAGAGGGCATTGAAGACGACGCGATCGACAAAGTCTTCCAAAAATTGCTGGCCATCATTAGTTTTCATGGCATATTGTGTGTAGAACTTGTAGGCACCGAGAAAGCTGCGAAAACGAAAGTGATGGTCTCTCATTTGGTCGAACAAGGACTGCACAAACTTGTGAGAGTATTGTTCCAGGATACTTGGATCGATATAATCTTCGTCAACCAAGTAATTTAACTTGGCATTTAACGAATCAAATTGCTTGGTCTTCGGTTTAACCGTCTCTTCGAAATAAGCCTTTAGGGCTTCTTGATCATAATGTAGCGGAATTTCTCCGTTGCTTGGGATATTTACGAGGTTATTTAAGTAAAAATAGGTATTTTCCATTTCTGGGGTGCTAGTTACCATTAGGGATTACTCCTTCGTTGTTTGAAAACAAAATTGATTGCGATAGGTTAAGATGGCATCGGCAATGCGAGGAATGTCGTGTGCGGTGCCACGTAGCTCAAAATCGGTAATGTAAGGAAAATCGAAGCGTTTAGCATATTGTTTAGCTGTGAGTGCAAACTGCTTATTAAAATTACGATTACCGCTACCGATAATACCGTAGCAATGCTGGTAATTGCCTTCGTACGCGAGGTAATCTCCCAAAATAGTGGTTAATATTTCAGTA
>NZ_JAMSKY010000043.1:0-2455 GCF_023806745.1 Lactiplantibacillus sp. B652
ACTTTATTTATCGAATTCAAATTGAATTCAAAATCAAAATCGAAAAAAAGAACCCAATTCGTAAATGAATTGGATTCTAAATATAACTTCATCAACACCGGTTGACAGAGACCCGTTATTTACTGCTTACAGATCCTCAAGGCAAGTTGCCTATCCGCCCCAAAACTTGTGTAGCATCCAAAATTCAGAATCCCGTGTTCAATCGAATTTCACGTAAAAAAAGACGCCATTCATAATGAATGACGTCATCGACGGTCCGTACGAGACTCGAACTCGTGATCTCCTGCGTGACAGGCAGGCGTCCTAAACCAACTAGACCAACGGACCAATTGCGGGAGCAGGGTTTGAACCTGCGACCTTCGGGTTATGAGCCCGACGAGCTACCAGACTGCTCCATCCCGCGATAATATAATGACCCCTACGGGATTCGAACCCATGTTACTGCCGTGAAAGGGCAGTGTCTTAAACCACTTGACCAAGGGGTCATATTTTTAATATGGAACAACGGAGAAGGAGGGATTCGAACCCTCGCACCGCTTGCGCGATCTATACCCTTAGCAGGGGCACCTCTTCAGCCACTTGAGTACTTCTCCAAAATGGGCCTAAATGGACTTGAACCATCGACCTCACGCTTATCAGGCGTGCGCTCTAAACCAGCTGAGCTATAGGCCCAAAAAAGCGGGTAACGAGAATCGGACTCGCGACAACAGCTTGGAAGGCTGTGGTTTTACCACTAAACTATACCCGCATAAGACAGATGGCGCGGGACGGAATCGAACCGCCGACACATGGAGCTTCAATCCATTGCTCTACCGACTGAGCTACCGAGCCATTGTAGCCATTTAGAAACTATTAACTTAACGGTCCGTACGAGACTCGAACTCGTGATCTCCTGCGTGACAGGCAGGCGTCCTAAACCAACTAGACCAACGGACCAAATTGCGGGAGCAGGGTTTGAACCTGCGACCTTCGGGTTATGAGCCCGACGAGCTACCAGACTGCTCCATCCCGCGATAATAAGGAGGATGAGAGATTCGAACTCTCGCGTGGTTTGACCCACCTGACGGTTTTCAAGACCGTTCCCTTCAGCCAGACTTGGGTAATCCTCCATAAGTTGTAACTAGGAAATGTCCACTATTAATAGTAGATGGACCTTGTAGGGCTCGAACCTACGACCGGACGGTTATGAGCCGTCTGCTCTAACCAACTGAGCTAAAGGTCCAAGCTCTTATTCCTATCGCGGCAGGGGGAATCGAACCCTCGACCTCCCGGGTATGAACCGGACGCTCTAGCCAGCTGAGCTACACCGCGATGTGTTAAATAATCGTAATGACTACTTAATCGGGAAAACAGGATTCGAACCTGCGACCCCCTGGTCCCAAACCAGGTGCTCTACCAAGCTGAGCTATTTCCCGTTATATGCACCCAGTAGGAGTCGAACCTACAACCTTCTGATTCGTAGTCAGACACTCTATCCAATTGCGCTATGGGTGCTTCATAAAAAAAGTGCCGAGGACCGGGATCGAACCGGTACGGTTATCACTAACCGCAGGATTTTAAGTCCTGTGCGTCTGCCAATTCCGCCACCCCGGCAACACTTGGAACAAAGCGGAAGACGGGATTCGAACCCGCGACCCCCACCATGGCAAGGTGATGTTCTACCACTGAACTACTTCCGCATAATTATTCAGTTAATGCCGACTAGAGGATTCGAACCTCCGACCCCCTGTTTACAAGACAGATGCTCTGCCAGCTGAGCTAAGTCGGCATGACGATTAACACAACTATAACATCATATCATGCTCAGTCACATAAATCAACAATAACTTTTTATGAACTTATTTACTTATGAGCCGTAAACAATGAGCCGTGACAGTCTCGAACTGTCGACCCTCTGATTAAAAGTCAGATGCTCTACCAACTGAGCTAACGGCTCATAATGGAGGATACAGGGCTCGAACCTGTGACCCTCTGCTTGTAAGGCAGACGCTCTCCCAACTGAGCTAATCCTCCAAAATCGCATGGCAACGTCCTACCCTCGCAGGGAGCGATCCCCCAACTACTCTCGGCGCTAAGAAGCTTAACTTCTGTGTTCGACATGGGAACAGGTGTATCCTTCTCGCCATCATCGCCACACTATTGAGACTAAATATTAAATTAATATTCATTTAACCTTGCGGTTAAATGAGCCGTGACAGTCTCGAACTGTCGACCCTCTGATTAAAAGTCAGATGCTCTACCAACTGAGCTAACGGCTCATGATGGAGGATACAGGGCTCGAACCTGTGACCCTCTGCTTGTAAGGCAGACGCTCTCCCAACTGAGCTAATCCTCCAAAAATCGCATGGCAACGTCCTACCCTCGCAGGGAGCGATCCCCCAACTACTCTCGGCGCTAAGAAGCTTAACTTCTGTGTTCGACATGGGAACAGGTGTATCCTTCTCGCCATCGTCAC
>NZ_JAMSKY010000044.1:0-2189 GCF_023806745.1 Lactiplantibacillus sp. B652
TTTATACGTACAAAGGATGAATGGGTAGTGGGTAACAATGAGTGTAAATTAAATAAGGCACAAAAAAGGATGCTTAAGGATAAAGAAATATATAATCATTTCAATTTAGAAAATATTTCCAGTTCCATCAAAACGGAGCTAAACAAGATAGTGCATGACATCGATGACTAATACTTTAACACCAAACAGAAAGGGGCTATGAATATATAGGGTCTATAACTATCAAATCGCCCCTCGAAAACGTTGTTAAAATAACCCCCAATATCTATAATATAGATGTTGGGGGTTATTTATTTTCATATTATAAAAATAACTCTTTTTATTCGTCATTTTTTCGATACCTTTTAGCACGATTTTGACCAGAAAATAAACGATCATGCGATCCGACTCGAATGCCAATTAAGACTAGTTCATCTTTATCAATCGTATAAACCACCAGGACATCGTTAGTTTCGCTTGGTGTTTTGTTTTTCGGGGTATCTCGTAAGTGCAATTCATTATAACCGCTCATTCGCCGATTAAGCTCATGATCTTCAAATTCTGGTGGTAATTGTTGTTGCTCAAGCAACAGGTCAATGGCTGCTCGAACTTCATCAATAATAGATTTGTCTAAACTGGCTAACCGTTTTAGATCAGCATTAAAGGTTGCACGTGGTTTAAATCTTAGTTTTTTCATTATTTAAACTGACCCCAATAATCATCATCTGATGCAACAATTTCATCGTCAGGTAAAACATGGCGTTTAATTAACTGATCACGTGCAATTGCATATTCTAACGAACCTTCTTTAGCTTTTAATGCTCTTTCTAGCCAGTCCATTTTTTCTTGTGAAACGATGGCTACTGCGCGACTATTTGAACGAGCAATATAAACGGTTTCGTCTTCGTCATTAACTTGATCTAAATATTTTTTTAGGTTAGCGCGAAAATCGCTCTGTGTTAGTGCTAATGTCATATTTACCACCCTTTCATTGTACTTAATATTGTACTTTAATTTGTACTAAAAATCAATTTTTTAAGGAGCTAAAACTATGCAACAAGTTGTCTTACCAATCAAAGATTCAAATGTTCTCAAGGAGGTTCAAGATACCTTACTCAACAACTTTAAAGCTGGCCGGCGTAACTATACAGTTTTTCAAGTTGGCAAAGCGACACTGTTGCGAGTCAGTGATGTCATGCGCTTAAAACAGATAGACATTTTTAATCCGGACGGGTCTATTAAACAAAATGCGTTCATTCACGATCGAAAAACGGGTAAGCCTAATACCTTGTACCTTAAACCAGTTCAAACAGAGCTCTTATTGTATCGCCAATGGCTACTTGATCATCAGCTGGATTCTGAATGGCTCTTTCCTTCCATTCAACACCCCGAACGCCATATCACGGAAAAACAGTTCTACAAAATTATGAGTAAGGTTGGTGAACTGTTAGGCATTAATTATCTAGGGACCCATACGATGCGTAAAACCGGGGCTTATCGCGTTTACACGCAATCAAATTATAATATTGGCTTAGTCATGAATTTGCTCAATCATTCCAGTGAAGCAATGACTTTAGCTTATTTAGGCTTAGACCAGGCTAGTACTGAAACGATGCTGGATAAAATTGATTTTGGTTAGGAGGCTGGCTTTATGGATTTAGATTTTAAATCAAACAAGTATGATCTTTTTGATGATTGGCATCAAAACAAGACTAAACAAGCCTTTACACAAAAGTTGCAGCAACAAGCTCAACTTGAAAAAACACAGCTGCCACAGTTATTGTCGCGTGAAGATTTAAAAATTCGCTGGCAGATGAACTCTCGTCAAAGTGTTCATCAAGTTGCTAGTAAGCCCGATTTTCCGCAACCCGTTTTTGCTTTTAATCATGGTAAGACGCCACTTTACTTAGCAACTGAAATTCAAATTTTCGAAATTAATCACCCTTGGGTGATAACTCCTGGTGCTCGTCTTGCTTATAGTTATTGAATTCTTTGTCGTAACGAGTTGGCATGTAAAAATTCCTTCCTTTTGAGAGATGATTTATTCATTATACCCTCTCTTAAAAGTTGTCTCAGGAATCAGCTTACATCCATGGTAGATTGCAAATTTAATCCGAATTTTTGGACAAATTTGTCAGCATAACCTGATACGGTGTTTGCCAGTCGAGTATTTTAAGCGGTCGCTGGTTAATTTGGAGTAACGTCGTCGT
>NZ_JAMSKY010000045.1:0-1845 GCF_023806745.1 Lactiplantibacillus sp. B652
GATTGTAATGAAAAAAATGGTTTTGGGATTAATGGTTGTTGCTGGACTTTTAGGGACAAGTACGGTGGTTGCAAACGCCGCGGATACGGATTCGACAGGTGATGTGGCCTTCTCAAGTGGGACACTATCATTGTCAGTGGATAATACGAACCTTTCATTTGGGAAAAATACGATTTCGGCAGCTGATGCGACTTTGGGTGCTTCGACCACGCCAACGGTAAAAGTTAGTGATTTGCGGGGGACGAATGCCGGCTGGTCATTGACCGTGGCACAAGGCCAACAATTCAATACGAAGACGGATGCGAGTGGCTCAGCGTTGACGAGCGCTGCCTTGACGGTTGCTAGCACCAAAGTTTCAAGTGATTCACCGGTTAATCCGAAGAACGCCACTTTGACTCCTGGAACGACGACGAGCGGTACGACCACTAATGGCGCTGCAGACACGGTTGCTTCAGCTTTATCTGGTGAAGGTAACGGAATCTCGACGTTTACGTTCGGCGGTTCTACACTGGCTGTTCCGGGTGCAACGCCTAAGCTCGCTCAAGGCTACACGACAACGTTGACTTGGAACTTGGGCGCTACGCCATCTAACTAAAGTGAGCGTGAAGCCTACTAGTGGTATGATGATGTTGGTCGAACCAATATCCTGACTTAATTTGAGAGAAAAGGCGTGATGAGTGTGGGGAAACGATTGCGAGCATTATTAGCAACGGCATTAGTCGGTGTGATGAGTCTGTTCATGGGTGGCATGGCCCAATCAGCGAAGGCTGATTCGGCCGTGGGATTTGAGATCAGTCCGGTACGTTCGAGTAGTCAAGTCGATTCGAACGTCTCGTACTTTGATTTGAAGTTAAAACCAAAACAGACCCAGACCATTGCGGTGAAGGTGCACAACAACTCGAATGCGCCAATTACGATCAATGTTGGGATTTCCAAGGCGACGACCAACATCAATGGTGTGGTAGCTTATCAGCGGGCGACTGAAAATAAAAGTGCGGATTTGCCGTATGATTTAGCCAAACTGGTGACGACTGACCAGTCCGAAGTTAAGCTGGATAAGGGACAAGTTAAGACCGTCAAGTTTCAAATCAAGATGCCGGCCAAATCGTATGACGGTATCTTGGCTGGTGGGCTGACTTTCTTGAAAAAGGCAACGGCCGCTGAAACAAAAAAGGCGGTCGCGGTCAATAATCAGTATGCCTATACTGAAGCCGTTGTTCTGCATGGTGATCGCGATTTGACGACGAACCACCTCACGATGAACAAGATCACGGTCGAGCAACTCAACGGCCGCAACGTCATCAACTTTCCGTTAGTGAACCACACGGCGGCCTACTTGAATAAGGTCCAAACGAAGATCAAGATTTACCATCGTGGCGGCCAAAAAGTAGTCTACCATCAAAATTTGACTAACGGTCAGATGGCACCCAGTTCAATCTACAAATTACCGGTGCGAACCGGACAAAATGCTCTGAAGGCTGGCAAGTACACCGCAGTCGTCAAGGTCAAATCCAAGAAGCAGCACTGGCAATTTAAGCAGAACTTCGTGATTACGCAGGGCGAGGCCACTAATCTGAATCATACGGCGGTCTTGAAGCAGGGCCCTAACTGGTGGCTGTATATCGGCATTGGCCTCTTGATTTTACTCTTGATCATCTTGCTGATCTGGTACATTCGCCGCAAGCAGAAGAAGATTAAAGAATTAGAAAAACAATTGAATAACAAACGTCAATCATAACCGACTAAATAAGTAGCCACATCTTGACCAGCATGGTCTTGAGTGGGTACTTATTTTTTTGTTGTAATCACAATAATCATTAGGTGGTTTATTAGTAAAAGCGGTAT
>NZ_JAMSKY010000046.1:0-1546 GCF_023806745.1 Lactiplantibacillus sp. B652
GACGACGTTACTCCAAATTAACCAGCGACCGCTTAAAATACTCGACTGGCAAACACCGTATCAGGTTATGCTGACAAATTTGTCCAAAAATTCGGATTAAATTTGCAATCTACCAATCCTACAAAATTGGCACAACCAAAAAGCCACTCATCTCATCACGAGGTTGAAGTGAACCCCCGAGATTGGACAACAATCTCGGGGGTTTTATTATGACTAAATTTAATTTAGAGTTACGAATTTCTATTGTGACACAATATTTAACGGGTATTAGTTCCACTCAATTGGCCAGAAAATACCATATTGCCAACAATGAAACGATTCTCCTATGGGTTCATCGCTTTAATCGTTTTGGCATTGCAGGATTAAAACCGAGACCTATGAACTTGGAATACTCTAGTGAGTTCAAGATAGAAGTATTAAACTGGAAACAACAGCACCAAGCTTCGCTTTCAGAAACAGCACTACACTTCAATCTCTCTTCACCAAGTACTATCTGGCAATGGCAAAGAAAGTTTGATTTAAAGGGACTCAGTGGCCTAAATAGAGTGAGAGGAGATTCAAAGACTATGGCTAAGCATAAGTATAAAAAAGTAACCAAACCCACAACAGCACAAATTCAAGCACGCCACGATAAAGATGAGTTAAAGCAACTCAAGCAAGAAAATAAGATGTTAAGAATCGAGAATGAATTCCTAAAAAAACTCGATGCCTTAGATCACGAAAAATCAGCTCACGCGAAACCGTGACCTTAATTGATGATCTGAGGCGAGTCTTCAAAACGTCGATTAGTTTTATCCTCAAAGCCGTTAAGATACCACGTAGCACGTACTATTACACTAAGCACAGCCAGGGACGAAAATATGATGATGACCAGGTTATCCAAGCCATTGATGAAATTCGCCAAACAGATGCCAAGTATACTCAAAAATACGGTTACCGTCGCATAACGTTAGTTATGCATGAACAGGGATTTAAAGTTAATCACAAACGCGTCCTCCGAATTATGAAGGAACAAGGCTGGACATGTCAGGCCTTTAATAAGCAAACTCGTAAATATAACTCATACAAAGGAGTTGTTGGTAGAATCGCCAAAAACAAGTTACACCGGCGATTCAAGACAGATCGACCATATCAAAAACTTGTCGCCGACGTTAGTGAATTTCGATACGGTCAGATGAGTCAAAGTGAACGAATCTATTTAGAGCCCATCATGGATTTATTTTCGGGTGAAATTTTGGCATTTAACATTAGTGCACATCCAACTCTTGAGTTTGCGTTGAAGCCACTAAAAGAAGCATTAGATGGACTACCTGAGCTTCCTTATCGAACAACGGTACACACAGATCAAGGATTTCAGTACCAACATAAGCAGTGGCAAAAAACGCTTAAAACTCATCATACCTTTCAGAGTATGTCCCGTAAGGCGACTTGCTTAGAACCTGTCTAATATCTAAAAAATCTGATATAGTTTTATTAAAAAGTGAGTTTTAGCCATGAAAAACTATCCAAGCAATATTACCCGCAAACAATTTGAACAGATTCGACC
>NZ_JAMSKY010000047.1:0-1515 GCF_023806745.1 Lactiplantibacillus sp. B652
CTAGTTTAATTCTCAAATTAATCTTTTTTTGTTCCCGGTATTTAAGCTCAGCCGTTGTCAATTCGAATAAGGCATCACTCAAGGACTTGGGTGCTTCATCTTGATGATCCAATAGGTAGCCTAAATGTTCGGCGAAACGATCTAACTTTAATTGTCTAAGGTTGGTGTATAAAGCTTGGTAATTGGCCATTTTCTCACTCCATTTCATCAAACATCTTCAGGTTTCGGTCGACGTAATCATCAATGACTCGGTCATCACGATTCTTATAAAGGTCTGATCGGACAATCTCTTCCATGTCATCGCGAAGGTAAGTAAATCTTTTCAGTGAAATAGGGTGAGAACGAATTAATTCTCCGTTATAATAAATGTATAGAGTATTGTCATCGTGTTTAATTTGTACGGTTTCGTCAATATATCTTATGGGGACGGAGTATTTCCGATTTTGAAAGACAATCATTGATTCCTTGCTAACTTTCCTTGCGATGGTTTGGCTGGCATAGGCATCGAGTAAGTCGTGATCAAAATCATGGAGATACTCTTTTTCTTTATCAAGCAATAAATAAGGC
Organism: Lactiplantibacillus sp. B652; assembly: GCF_023806745.1. NCBI lineage: Bacteria > Bacillati > Bacillota > Bacilli > Lactobacillales > Lactobacillaceae > Lactiplantibacillus > Lactiplantibacillus sp. B652. The sequence continues at coordinate 568 of NZ_JAMSKY010000047.1, forward strand.
GGAATTTGAGTCGCCTGAGACTTCTCATGATTCAGCTGATCACACGTCAAATGGACGATCTCGGCTAAGTCTAGCGGCTCTTCAAACTCGTGGTTGTAAACTTTGATTCGCTGAGTAGTTCTGGCCAGCGCCTCAACCTTTCCTTTGGTTTGTGGCCGAAACGGTCGACAAGCAATTGGCTTGAAACCAGCGTCCTTAGCGTATTCAACGAAGGTTTCATTAAATACCGGCTTACCAAAATTACTTTTATGATGATCGACGACAACCTTTTGGTTGTCAAACCAGATTTCTTTCGGCACACCCCCGGTTGCCCAAAAGGCATTAGTTAAGCAATCAAAAAAGGTAATTTGGCTGCGACTGAAGGTAAATTGCATGTATTTCATTCGCGAGTACCCTAAAACATATAAGAAGATGTTGCCTTTGACAATCTCTCCATGCCGAGAAACCAACGTTAAATCTTCTTTCCAATCAACCTGGGCTGAAAGCCCTGGCGAGGTTTCAATCCGGATAGTGGCTTTTTTCGTTGCGGCTTTTCTGATGGTTCGACAATAGTCTCTGAGAATACTTTGCTTTCCTTGATAGCCACGTTCTTTGATAAAGTAATAAATTGCCGTTGCCGAACAGCCTTCTAGAACCTTTTCTTCAATCGTTTTTCGATAATCGTCAAGTTTACTCGGCCGCCGTAAGGGTTGTGGCTGCTCATCTGGGGGCGTAAGCCCTAAATTGTAGTATCTTTTTACCGTTCGTGGATCAACACCGTATCGCCGACCAATTTCAGCGAAGTTGGGCTTTATTTTGTTCATAATATATTGCTGGACACACTGCTCAACATCTAAACGCATTTCAGTTCCTCCAAATTTGAGATGCGTTTATTTTACCGTAAAAAAATGTTGGAAAACCGACATTTTCTAATCGGTATTTTCCAACATTTTACAACCGTTGCTGACA
>NZ_JAMSKY010000048.1:0-1433 GCF_023806745.1 Lactiplantibacillus sp. B652
GGGTCTCTGTCAACCGGTGTTGATGAAGTTATATTTAGAATCCAATTCATTTACGAATTGGGTTCTTTTTTTCGATTTTGATTTTGAATTCAATTTGAATTCGATAAATAAAGTTTTGCCAGTTCTTGTAACCATATGCGGTTCTTTTGATTTGCTTGATTTTACGGTTCACACCTTCTACGGGACCATTTGATAATCGGCCGGTAGTCATATTTTTGATGAGTTGCCGGTTCTTGATAAAGCTTTTAATATTGGTCATTAGCTGAGGACTGACATTTTCGACATTACCTAGTGCTGCTTCGAAGGATCGATAATCACGCTTTTGAAATGACTTAACTAAGGCATGTGCGGCCTGGTAGGTTTGTCGAAACTGTTGGTCTAGATTTAAACCGGCTACGACTAATTGCTCTTGTGTCATGCGATCTTTAAGATGCGCAAACCATTGGGGTTTGCGCTTCTCGAGGCTGTCATAATCTTTTAAATATAACCGCCAATAATATTTAAGCAATCGATATTCACGACTCTTAGGGTTAAAGCGTTTCATGAGTTGAACCCGCGTTTGATTCAAAGATCGTAAGGCCATTTGGACAAGATGGAAGTTATCCGCGACCAGTTTGGCGTGTGGAAAGAGTGTTCGAATAGCGGGTTGATATTGAGAATTAAAGTCCATCACAACTCGAGTCACGCGGTCACGCTGACGTTTAGAATAATGATTGAGAAAGAAGTCCTTAATATCAGCATTCTTGCGTCCTGGTAAAATTGTAATGATGTCGTGGGTTTGGGCATCCACCGCAATAAAACTCATTTGTTTACCAGTTGAACGAAACTCGTCGATACAAAGCATCGTTGGTAGTCCGTTAAAAGCTGGTTGGGTACCTTGTCCGAGTAACTTTATTCGGCGAATAATCGTATTGGTTGAGACATTGTATTGAGCCGCAATACTCACCATCGTACGGTCTTCAGTTAATGATAGATCAATGGCATGAAGACTGTTTTCAGATATTTGATGATGTTTTTTAACCAGCTTAGTCGTTGTTAAACTGCTTTTACCACAATTTTTACAGATAAATCGCTGCTTCTTTAAATTAAGGATGGTGACCCGTTCGCTGATTCTAGGAATTCTGATATGAACGGTCTTAAAGCCATTCTTAACCATGGAACGTTTGCCGCAACGTGCGCAAACAGTAACCGGATACGTTAGTTTCGCAAACACTTGTAGGCTTCCGTTAGTAGCTTCTTGAACAACTAAATCAGTAATATTTGGGTCTTTAATTTGGAGCAGTACTTTAGTAGAATGGTCTTGGGACATATCATACACTCGCTTTCAATTGGTTTTGGTCGACTTAATTGTAGCACAGGACGATATGTCCTTTTGTTGTACATAAAAATAGTGTTGATGGATATTATCTATCAACACTAAATATCATAGACCC
>NZ_JAMSKY010000049.1:0-1231 GCF_023806745.1 Lactiplantibacillus sp. B652
CGGATCCACCGAGGGTTCAAAGGACTCCAGGACACCTTGGAAGCATCATTTATTTAAGTTAGATACATATTATATGTACGAAGGCATTTCATTTACACAAGATTCTTGACGCTACCAAATTTTTAACGAATAATAAAGGATAAGATAAAAAATTTAGATAAAAAAAGACAAAGTGAGAAACCAAAATTAGTTTCTCACCTTGTCTTTTTTAGCGCTCAGATTCCTATACTAGAAATCCTATAATTGCCATGACGAACAATGCGGAGTAGGATTGCAAATGGTACCTAACTAAATCTTTGTGGTCCTGTTCGTTTGGTAGTAGGAAAGCTTGTTTTTCAATGGGGTGCTCATGCCAAATAGGTTGTTGTTTCCAAAAATCATACAGTTGTTGGGGAAGTGCTATTGCAGGTGGTATTGCCATTATAAAGCCTATAATGGCTGGCCAGAATGGGGTTCTGCTATTTCCGAAAGCAATTACGTAAAAGCTCCATATGAGTGAACCATAAAAACAACATTTAGCAACTGTAAATTCTAACCAGAAGAGTAGTTCGTTTTTTAGGGAACTTCTACGATACGTTTGAAGAACTTTTTTCTTGAGCTGCCTCATTTTGCGACGGGAGTCGTTCTTTCTTAGAAAAAGTCCCCAAAAATATAGCTCGCCTGATCTGGTATAGTTCATAATTTTTTTTTGAATCTTAATGACATATATGAGTAAAATAAACTCAACTAATAAGATCAATAATGGTAACATCAATTTTGGGCCTCCTTAAAAAGGTACACTTATCCAGTCGCTGGTAGTTACTTATCGTGAATGTTAGAGTTATACTATTGCTGATTTTAACCACCGAAATTTTAATAGTTAATTCAGTTGGCGCCAACGTGGTATTTATTAATTTGGGCCACAATAGCCGACTACATCTATAAATGACATGGTATCATACTATTTATAGATGTAGGTTGCTAATGAATCTTTTAATCGATGGTTATGTTGGTTTTTCTCAAACAGTCCAACTTTAACCATGTAACAATTAATGAGATCATAGCAGCACTTGAACCTATTAATCAACGGCCATTGAAAACTATCGGACTTATTCAGATTAATTTTACAATCTATTGTAGAAGATAATTAATTACTTTTCTTAATTAAAGGAACGGCCCAAGCCAACGTAAAGTGAATCACGTTGGCTTGGGCCGTTAAGTTATTTCATCAGGTCATCAAACGTTTGATTAA
>NZ_JAMSKY010000004.1:0-237271 GCF_023806745.1 Lactiplantibacillus sp. B652
TGTGGTGACGATGGCGAGAAGGATACACCTGTTCCCATGTCGAACACAGAAGTTAAGCTTCTTAGCGCCGAGAGTAGTTGGGGGATCGCTCCCTGCGAGGGTAGGACGTTGCCATGCAACCTAAGGAATCGTTAATTCGGTTCCTTTTTTTGTACCCAGAACCAAGGTTTGAATTTTGAATGGCTTTTGGTATACTGGAAAAGGTTCGTTATGCCGTTCTAGCTCAGCAGGTAGAGCACTTCCATGGTAAGGAAGAGGTCGGCAGTTCAAATCTGCTGAACGGCTTCAAGACATTTGTCGCCTGGCTAATCAAAAAAGCGGAAGCACTGGTCGTTGCTGACTGAACAGCAACGCTCACAGTACTTCCGCTTTTTTGAATTCATCATTTTTGAGGACATTCTGAAGGCATCTGAAGACCCAGGTATACCAGACGTACACGGACTGGTGCAACGTTTATGGGGAACGGTGTATGGATCTTAGCCGTAACTAGCGACGTATAACTTGATCTTAGTAATCGTACAAGTTCATGTGTCGCCTTTTAACGAAGCACTGAAAACGGGTTAGTTATCATTTAACAGGGATGAGTGGTCTCCACCTGGACATACAATCCTCGTCGCTTCATCGTTGTGGATGGCTGATGACAGCTGGCCAGGCGCCGCACTCAATTGGTTTAAGAGCGGTAACACATTGGCACGTTGACTAGTCAAATAACTCACGTAGATTGGCATATGCGCGCTTGTGTCGCTGATGGGAATGCCGACACGGTTGTCATCCTGTAAATCACGAACGGCGACGGTTGGATCCCACGGCGATAAGTTCGTACTAAAATACGGAAAGTCTGAATATTTCGTAATTTCTGCAAATGCCATACGTTCCGGTTGATATAGAAATTTGGCATTGGGAATGGCGGATTGAATCACTTGTTTCCAGGCGCCAATTGCGCTTAAAACGATAAAGCTCATGCCTTCCAGTTCATGAAACGTGATGCGCGACTGATTGGCTTGATACATAAATTTTTGCAAGTTCACGATTAGATTTTCGGTGCCAATAAAACGGGATTCAATGTCAGCGGTCAGCACTTCTTGATTAGAGAAAATCAGACTCGCTTGATGGTTGCGGAGATGGTCGGACAGTTGCGCCACCGTGATTAAATCTCGATTAACGGTTAAGTTGGCTGGCAATTGGTCGTTTAAGTGCGTCAGAAAAACCAGCGGGCCGGGGAGCGTCGTTTCAATCAGTAGGCGGTTCTGTGACTGTTCGTAATTCTGAATCTTGGTGATGAATGTTTGTTGATCCTGTAAGAGCTTTTCAGCTTCTTGCGCTGCCAGTTGGCCAGTTGCGGTGAGCGAGATGCGATTTGGCTGCCGATCAAACAGTTGGACGTTTAAATCTTGTTCGAGCTTCTGCATGCCACGGGTAATCGTCGGCTGGGTGACGTTCAATGCCGCTGCCGTTTTGGCTAAGGTCTGCTGTTTGGCAAACGTGACGAGTTCTTCTAATAGATAAGTTTCAATCATGGATTCAGGCCACCTTTAGTATACGTTACTTGTATACTAGTATGAATAAGTGGTAATTTTCAAGGATAATGTCTGCGTGTATGATAATTGATGTAATCAAGAGTAGAAAGGATGCATGATGATGATACCAACGACAACTTTGAATAACGGCGTTACAATGCCCCAACTAGGATTCGGTGTGTTTCAAGTGCCTGACTTAGACGACTGTGAAGCAGCAGTGACCGCTGCTTTGAAGGCCGGCTATCGACTGATTGATACGGCAACGGCTTATCAAAATGAAGAAGCAGTGGGACGAGCAATCAAAAAAAGTGGGCTCAAGCGCGAAGACCTGTTCATTACGTCCAAATTATGGGTTTCGGACTTCACTTATGAACGGGCGCAACGTGGGATTGACGCTTCGCTAAAACGACTGGGGTTAGATTACATGGACCTCTATCTGCTACATCAACCCTATGGTGATACAATGGGGGCATGGCGGGCATTCGAAGAAGCTTATCATGCCGGTAAGATTCGGGCGATTGGTGTTTCTAATTTTTATGCCGACCAGCTCAAAAATCTTGAATTGACGATGACCGTCCAACCAGCAGTCAACCAAATTGAAGTGAACCCGTGGTACCAACAGACCGACGAAGTTAACTTTAATCAGCATGAACAAGTTCGCGTCGAAGCCTGGGCCCCGTTTGCGGAAGGTAAGCACGATATTTTCAACCAGCCAACCATTCAAGCTATTGCTGAAGCCCATCATAAGACGACCGGTCAAGTTATCTTGCGGTGGCTCTTACAACGGGGCATTACGGTGATTCCGAAGTCGGTGCATCCGGAGCGTATGGCTGAAAACATGGCCGTCTTTGATTTTGAACTATCAACTAGTGAAATGGCGACTTTGGCGAGTCTCGATAAGGGTGTCAGTCAATTCTTTGATCATCGGGATCCAGTGACAATTGAACAGATTTTTGGCGCTAGTCTCAAGCAATTACACGAATAGGAGTGTGGATTAATGACAACTGAACAAAACCCAACAATTAAGTTAAACGATGGACGGGCCATTCCTGCCATCGGCTTTGGTACTTTTCAAATTCCGGACGACGGTTCAACTTATAATGCCGTCAAAGAGGCCCTCGAATTGGGCTACCGGCACATCGATACGGCCGTGGCTTACTTCAATGAAGATGAAGTTGGCCGCGCTATCAAGGATAGTGGGATTCCTCGTGATGAAATTTGGGTCACGAGTAAGCTATGGATTCAAGACTATGGCGAGGAGCCGGCTGCAAAAGCCATCGACCGGTCGCTTGAGAAATTAGGCTTGGATTATATCGACCTGTACTTGGTTCATCAACCTTATGGCGACGTTCCTGGCGCATGGCGGGCAATGGAAGCTGCCCAAAAAGCGGGTAAGTTGAAGTCGATTGGGGTTTCCAACATGACCCCCAAACTGTGGCAACAATTTGTCCCACAATTTGAGACGATTCCGGCGGTCAACCAAGTTGAATTTAACCCCTACACGCAGCAACGGCCGCTACGGGAATTATTGGCCAAACAAGATGTTAAAGTGGAAGCTTGGGCACCACTTGGTCAGGGAAATCAGGCGTTATTCAATGAACCAGTCATTCAACAGCTTGCACAGAAATACCACAAGGATGCTGGTCAAATTATTTTACGCTTTGAAAATCAAGAAGGCGTCATCGTCTTTCCGAAGTCTGTTCATGCAGCTCGTATTAAGAGCAATCGCGAGATCTTTGACTTTGAATTGACGGCTGCGGAGATGGATCAGTTGCGGGCGTTGGATACCGGCAAGGCCCGACATGATCCCGAGGCACCAGGTGTAGCAGAACGGTTATTAGGGGCATTCGACGTGCACGCTGACGATTAATTCAGCACAATATCAGAGTCACTACGATGATTGGACGGACTGGAATCATTTTCACGATGTTCGGTACGTTTATCAATCTGTCTGAAAATCGTTTGAAAAGATAATTAATCAACAATCACTAAGCGGTGTCCACTGACTTTATTTCGAGTCAGTGGGCACCGCTTTAGTTGTGAGATTGCTTATTCGGTCGTGGCCTGATTGACGACCTGGTCGTTGAAGTCTTCAAGAATGCCGAGCAGCGTCGTCACGCGCTGTGGTCCCAGCAGATTAGCCCATTGATTGGCGCTCTGACGCATCGTCGCGACGAGTTGTTGGTCGATTTCGCGACCACTGTCGGTGAGGAGGAGACTTTTCTGACGGCGGTCACTTGCATTGGCTTGCTGCTGAACGTAACCATAACTAAGTAACGCACTAATTTGGCGTGAGATGGCACTGCGTGAGACGTGGTGCCGGTGTGCAATATCCATTAAGAGCAGCGGCGCTTGGCTTTTGCCAATCTCATGCATAATTAAAAATGCGTCTAAGGTGAGGTGGTAGGTTGTCAGTAAAGCACTCAGCTCGGTGCTAAGGTAACGAGAAACGTTGGCGTAATCGCTGAGGAAGATGTCGAAAGAATCAGCGCTGGTCATCAATAAGGACCTCCTTTTGATCTGGATAATTGGTAAACGAAAATCAACTTGATGTCGTAATAATCATAACGCCAAATAGCCGAAAAGTGTTAAATTGTGAGCCGCAAATTGATTGGCACAAATTCAATTTGAGTTGTAATTGAAATTGGTTGCGTGGGGTGTCAGCTGATTGATGGTGAACAGAAAATCCCAGTACTGGTCATTGTTGCGGACCATTACTGGGATTTTGATGGATTAATTTTATTATGAAACGACGAATTATTGAGTACGTCAGTCAGTAAAACGAGGCCTCGTTTGGACCTAATAATCAATCAGATATTGACTGTCGGTTAAGCTTTGGTCCGGTGCCGCCGAGCAATCATCGGCAGGATCATGCCGAGCGCCACGAAGATGATTGGCGTCAAAATATTGAGGGTCAACTGGAACAGCCAACTGCTGGGGTTGTTAGCATAGGAAGTCTTGGGAACCATCCCTAAGATACAAGCAAACGCGGTGAATAGGAAGCACCAGGCACCGACTAGTCTACCGGCAACCGGGTTCTTGAGAAACTTGTAGTCACTCTTGAACTTGCTCAATTGCTTGTTGAGCAACATGTAGGCCAGGAAGACCCACAGATAGCGCATAGGCATGACGACTGAGTTGAGGTTCAGTAGCCAGTTGAACAATTCGTTCATGTTACCGATACCCAGGGCTGGAATAATAATCAGAATGCTGACGAGGACCCCAGTTAGAATGTAACCATTGACTGGCACGTCTTTTTTATTCATTTTGCTCAATTTCTTAGGAATAAATTCTGGATCGGCATCACCAAGCAAAATCTTCAGTGGTGCGTCGATCGAGAAGGCTAACGCAGAAATCTGAGCCAGTACATTGGCAATCGCATAGAGAATCAAGAATAAGTTTCCAACGTGGTAGAAGGCACCCAACCGTTGAAAGGCGTAGTAGGCACCGTTGGCCATTAAGTCAGCTGGAATGTGCTTGGAGTTGAATAAAATCCCCATCGCAAACGACCCCAGTAGGGCACAAACGGCCACCATGCCAGCGAGCACTAACATACCGAGTGGAAATTCCCGTCCCGGATTTTTCGTCTTGTTGACGTAGGGTGAAATCTTTTCAGAACCACCGACGGCAAAGACTAACATTGAAACGGTCGTGAAATACGTAAAGTCAAATTTAGGCAAGTAGGACTTGATTGAAAACATGTTCGGCGTTTGCACGGTTGCTTTGGTCATAAAGGGCGCTGACACGGCCAAAATAATGAACAGAATCGACATGATGAACATCCCGGTCCCAGCAACGCTCCCAATCCGTTTAAGCGTCGTTAAGCCTAATGAAGCAATCCAGAGGAAGAATAAAAAGAGCACTAAACAGATGGCTTGAACGACTAACGCGGGTGTCGTATTGACAAAATTCCCGTTGCCACGGAATAGCCAGCTAAAGGCGATTAAGATGCCTTGGGGCTTTTGTGCCAAATATGGAATATGAACGATCCAATAAGTCCAGGCGGCATAGTACGCGAGCCGTTTGGTACTAGTCGCACGAATCCATGACGAAACGCCCCCCTCAGCGTCTTTGAAAGTTGAACCAAGTTGGCCCACAATCAGGGTATACGGAATAAAATAAATAATCATGATCAGAATCCAAGACGTGACGACTGAAAGCCCTTGTAAGGCGAAGTTGTTAACAACGTTTCCAAGACCCCAGACCGCCACAAATGCAATTAGTGCAATGTTGGACCAACGAAGCTGTTTTTCATTTTCCATGATGAAACTCCTTTGCGGCTAAAGTATGCTTAATTGTAAGGCCAAATTGAAAACGATACCAGTATTAACAAGTTAATATTAAAAGCGCTTTACATTTTGGGATAAAAAATGAATTTTAGGTGTCAAAACGGGGAAAATTTGCTATTGTTAAGAGTGGATAATAAACTATTAACGACGGATGGCTCGGGCGGTCCGGATGATGATGAAAGCAGGAATAATCTTGAAAGAAGTTACGATTGGTGAGTTAGCGTTAACGACAGGTATGCCGAAAATTGGCGTAGTACTGGCGGGAGCGACGCGGGAGGACTTGATTCGCAAGGCGGGGCAGATTTTGACATCGGCCGCGCAAATCGTGGTGTGGCGATTGAATCCATATCAAGAGTTAGATAATCGGGCGGAACTCGTCAATACCGCCTCCCAATTGCAACAAGTCTTAGGGACGATTCCGTTGGTGGCGACGTTTACGATGGCAAATGACGCGGATGAATTGGCTGAATATTATCAGACTTATCAAACGCTGGTCAATAATCGGAGCGTGGCAGCCGTAGATGTCGACATTGCGATGGTCAACCAACCTGATTTTATGACGCTGACTCAGCAGATGCGAGCCAATAAGATTCGCCTGATTACTAGCCAGACGGTAACGCGCGCATCGACTACGGAATTAGTGACGACTTATCAAACATTGGCGGCCACTGGTGCGGATGTCGTCCGAGTCACCGTCGAAAGTCAAGATGCTCAGGACGTTTTGGCTTTGATGGCAGCGACTGAACAAGCGCATCGCCAGTTGGCCGTACCCGTGATTGCCACGGCGAGCGGGAAAATGGGCCGTTATAACGGCATCTGTGGCCAGTTGACGGGTTCAGCGGTGACATTTGGACACGTCGGGCACGTCGGTGACCAGAATCAGTTGACGGTCAGTCAAATCAAGCAAGCATTACAAATACTAGTCCCAATTGAAGGAGCGTGAAAGGCATGCAGTGGCGGTCATTTTGGCGACATACGCGTACAATTGTTGAAACCTTACTGATTTATTTCTTATTGATTCAGGGACCATATGATTTGTGGATCGGCAAAATTGGCTACCGGATTGGGTCTTATTTAATCGACATTGTCGGCATAACCGTGCTATTCATGGTGGTGGAACTCGGTTATAACGCGATTCGACAACACGTTTTGAAACGACGGTCGCAGAAGAAATAGCTGAGATTTGTGTTCAGTAGATGAAATAAACGTCGTCATCAGCAGGGAGCAAACTTGTTGGTGACGGCGTTTTTGTGTGCATTTTGATAGGAAACTAGTTGAGGTTGCTTCGGGAGAAATCTAGGTCAATTGAGATTTGTTGTTGGATTTTTGTTAAGCGATAGATGAGCGGCACAAACGAATCGTTGCACGATGCAAAAATTGTTCAGGTGAACAAAATAGTGGGGATATTAGCAATGGTGGGTGGAAAGTTAGTGTTCGGCTGGTTTTTGAGCCTGTCATTCTGTTGGCGAGATATTAAAATATTTTTGCGATAAACAACAATATTAATCAAGTTAGTAACAGCTTAATTAGAAATCTAATAATTAGTTGAGCTTTCTGAGGACGCCATGCTATAGTTAAAAACCGTAAATCGTGTATTGATTAAACACGATAATTAAATACAGTAAAAATACTTTATTTAATGCGATTAATGGTTATGTCAGTCAGGTTTTTAACAGAGAAATGGGGAATTCCTATCAATCGTCGTGAAATGAAAGTTAGTCGTTATAAAATGTATAAAAGTGGTAAATTGTGGTTATTTGCTGGTGTGACCTTATTGGCTGTCAATATCCAGCTAGTCAGTGTCCATGCGGATGAGGCAGTTGTTCAGTCAACCACTGAACAGGTCACTACGGAAGTCGCGCACACTAATTCGAACGCTGAACAGCCAGCTTTAGCTGTGGTGAACCCTCAAGCGGCCAAAGATGATAACGCTGACATGCGCGTTAGCGAAGTCGCGGATGTCGAGGGCGGTACTGCAGATAATACCGCAGTTGTTGAGAACACAGCTGTGAATGACGAGGCGGCTGTCAGCGCTCCTACTGATGTGGTGGCCAGTACCGACAGTAGTGCCGAAAATGCCGCGAATAGCGAGTCAGACACCGACATTGTCGATAAGGCAGATGTGAATGGGACAGACAATATCAGTGATGCGGCTAGTCGCGATATTGATGAAAATTCGGTTGCTGAGAGTGAACAGGTCGAAAACGTCTTGACTCCGGAAATAGATTCGCCGGTCAATCACCATCCTGAAGTGGTTGCCGAGACTGAACAAGTTCGAACGGACGCAGATGTCAACGATATGGCGACTGAACAACAAGCGGCGTTGACGATTGCTGATGCCGGACGAGCGGATAATCCAACGACTACCGGTAACTTTGGCGTCGATTGGGAGTTTGATGTGGCGACAGGCACGCTGACTCTGCACGGCGGCACGTTGAAGAACAGTTACGGTGACAATCCTTGGAAGCGCCAGACTTGGGCCTCGTCGATTAAAAAAATCTTCATTGCCGATCGGATTATCGCCGGAACGAATATGAACGGCCTGTTTTCCGAACTGACAACGGTTGAAAGCTATGAAGGTTTAGAAAAAATCGACACTAGTGCCGTGACGAATATGCAGTCGGTATTTAAGGGTAACTATGCAGTCAAATGGCTAGATCTCACTGCTTGGGATGTGAGCAATGTCACCACGATGGCCAACATGTTTATGGGTAGTTTCATGGGTACTGAACTTAATTATCTCAATTTAAGTGGTTGGAAGACCCATAACGTGACTGATATGCAAAATATGTTTTGGCACAACAAACAACTGCGTCTAATCCACGGCTTAACTGATTGGGATACCAGTCAAGTTGTCACGATGACCAATATGTTCGCTCACAGCGGTGTTCAGCACTTGGATCTATCTAATTTTGATTCGAGCAGTCTGGTTGAAATGGATGGCGCCTTTGGACAAATGGCCAACTTAGAAAGTATCGAGTTCGGAAGTAAGTTCACCACTGAACACGTCACCGATATGAACGGGCTGTTTGCGGACGATGAAAAGCTCAAATCGTTGGACCTATCTTATTTTAATATGAAAAACGTCGAAGCTAATTGGCAAATGTTAGCTGGTTTGACAAGTTTACAAACACTGGTGCTCGGACCGGGACTTGATTTCAGTCGCCACGGCAATCAACCGCTCGTCGATTTACCGGATGTTCCCAAGAATAACACCTATACGGGAAAGTGGGTCAATATTGATGATCCATCGCAAACACTAACGAGTACTGAATTGCTGGCCTTGTACGCTGGTAAATCAGCGCCAAAAGCAACCTTTGTGTGGGAGACGAAATCCGCAGCGTCGATTACGGCCAAAGATAGCGAAATTTTTGTTAATCAATCCTGGGACTGGTCGCAAAATGTGACGCAGCTAATCGATGCGAATGGGCAAAATGTCGATGTTAGCACGTTATTGAGCACCAATCCACAGGCGGTGTCAGTCAGTGGCGATACCGTCGACACGAGCAAACCGGGGACTTATCAGGTGACGCTGACCTATGCTGGCCATCAAACGACTGTAACGGTCACCGTTAAAGAGAATCAAAGTCAACTGAATCTTCAAGCGAGTGACGTGACGGTTGAAATCGATTCGTCAACGGGAACCGCCGTGTGGCAACCACAAGATAATTTTACCAATGCCACCGATTCGGATGGCCAGTCAGTTGATTGGTCAGGCATCACGGTCAGTGGAACCCCAGACTTAACCACAGCCGGCAGCTATGAAGTGGTCTATCAATTCACGGATATGACTGGGCAATTGGTCAGTGCCACGGTGACCGTGACGGTGGTTGAAAATGAGGCTGATACGGGTGACGGGGACGGCGAGGAGCATGGTGAACCAGAAGTGCCAGGAGAACCCGAAGAGCCGGAAGTACCGGGGGAACCAGGGGAACCAGAAGAACCAGATCAACCAGGGCAACCGGGAGAACCGGAAGAACCAAAAGAACCGGAAGAGCCAGAAGTGCCGGGAGAACCAGAAGAACCAGAAACGCCGGAAGAACCGGAAAAACCAGAGCAACCAGGGAAACCGGAAGAACCGAAAGAACCGGAAGAGCCAGAAGTACCTGGAAAACCAGGGCAACCGGGAGAGCCAGGTGAACCAGAAGCTCCGGAACACCCAGAAGTACCAGAGCGTCCTGAAATGCCAGAACATCCTGAAGTTCCAGAACGGCCAGAAGCACCAACGCAGCCGTCCCAACCAAGTGGGCCAACTGCTGACACCGATGCGGGACATCAAGAATCAATACGGCAACGACCGAACGTTACCGGACCTAGTTTAGCGACTACAAGCGGTCTGAACAGGGATGCTAGTCAGAAGATTTCGTCCGAACAAGTTGATCAGCAACGGGAAAAATCTGCTTTGGTGCGTTCAGACCAGGAGACTGCAGTCGTAACCCCGCTACAGGAACGGGTTACAACGGATGCAATTCGAACAACTGCGAGTGAAAGCTTGCCGCAAACAGGTGAACAGTCTAACCACCTTGGATTGATGGGATTAATGATCTTGATGGCGACGGGTTTGGCGAGTGTACTGGGAATTAAACGTCGGCGAGGCTAATTAGATTAAGGAGTGGATGACAAATGAGAGAACAAGCAAAATGGTATAAAATGTACAAAAGTGGTAAAATTTGGGTATTTGCTGGAATAACGCTGATTACCTTAAACCTGACCATGATTAATGGGCGCGCGGATGACACTAATGTGGCCCCGGTGACGGATTCTGCAGCCCAAGTTTTACCAACCGAGCAGCAACCCGAGCTGACACTGAACAAGACTGAACAAACATCTGGCGATAATGCAGCCAGAGCAGAAATCAGTGATGCACCGGCAAGTGCTGAAGCCGTGACAACCGACTCACAAGCGGCGGACACTGTCCAGGAATCCATGGTGGCAGCGCCCGCTGAAAGTCATGCTGATGCTTCAGTGCAAGTTTCTACTGAACAACCAAATCAGTCAGTGGTTTCCGACCAAGGTGTTGAAGCTCCCGCTGCAGATGGACAACTGCCTGTTGAGCCAGTGCCGGATGTTGTGGTCGATCATGATAGTTCATCAGTACACTCTGATTCAGGACAAGTTGCGGATCATGAGGCTGATGAAGCGACTGAGATACCAGAGAGTTTGCTTGTTGGCCCCGATGTCACTGCAACGGCCAATGAACAACCTGTGTTAACGGAATCAAAAGACATGGTGCGTCGCCAGGAACCACGTGCTAACGAATTAGAACGTGGCATTCAAGACACGCGAAGAACAGAAGTAACAGGTAACATTGGTGTTAACTGGTGGTTTGATGGTGAAACCGGCGTGTTATCACTAGGTGGGGGAAAACTAAAGCCGTGGCATAGTATGAGCAGCCCTTGGGAATGGTATACGTGGTTTGAACAAGTAACTAAAGTGGTTATCACGGATACGATAGTTGCGGATAAAAATATGGCTGGACTGTTTTCCGACTTAAAAAATGTGAAAAGCTATGTTGGCTTGGATAAAATTGATACCAGTGAGGTTGTCAGCATGCGGGGACTCTTTATGGACAATCTAAATTTGACGACCTTAGACCTGAGCAGCTGGAATACAAGCAAACTTGAAGAGATGAGACTGATATTTGGAGTCGCAATTTATGATAGGCCTAAATTTTCTAAGTTGACGAGTATCAACTTAGCTGGTTGGGATACGAGCCATGTGACTGATCTATCCGGTGCGTTTTTATACTGCGGTAGCCTCAGAACAGTGATTGGATTGGAACAATTTAATACTGAAAAAGTCACAGATATGACCGCCGTGTTTTATGGTACAGCATTCAGCAGTTTGGATGTCTCTAATTTTTCTAGTGAAAGTTTGACAGAAATGTTGTGGATGTTCGGTGGAATGCGTAATGTGACAAGTATCAAACTTGGTTCCAAGTTTGACGCAGCATTAGTTCAGAATTTCCGTGCTTTATTTGTGTATAGTCCCAAATTAGAAGTGTTGGATATTTCCGGTCTAGACATGTCACGGGTTACAGAGAACAATGGTATGTTTCTGGGTGATTTTAGTCTTAAAAAGCTAACGCTAGGTCCCAACACTAATTTATCTAAACTTCTCGAGGCGCCTTCAGTTGGTTTACCCGGCCCCTATCTGTCCGAAAAATATAGCGGCCGTTGGGTCAACCTTGACGACCCAAATGACACTTTGACCACTCAAGAGCTGATTGCGCGCTACTCCGGCAACGGTGCCGCTATGGCGACGTACATCTGGGAGGCCAATCGGACGGTCATCGACTTACATGATGTGACCATCGATGCCGGTGATGACTGGAATTGGTCTCACAGTATCGACGGGCTAGTTGACCAGTTTGGCAATCCGGTCGATGTGCAAGCGCTGTATGCCGCCAATCCCAAGGCGGTCAAACTGCGCGGGGACCGCGTGAATACGAAACGTCCAGGAACTTATCAAGTGACGTTTAAGTACGCGGGGAAAACGGTGACGGCTTTGGTGATCGTCAAAGCCGACCAGACTAGTCTGAACGTTCATGATACCGATTTGCACGCCGGTGGGACTTGGCAACCACAGGATGCGTTTGACGGCGCAACGGACAAGGATGGTCAGCCGATTGATTTTAGCAACGTCACGGTGACTGGCGACGTCAACCCGGCAGTACCCGGGGAGTATCAAGTGACCTACACGGTTGGCAATCAGAGTCAGACCATCACGGTGACAGTCAAAGAAAATCAGGCAAGTTTGAATCTTCACCAACACCACGTGACGGTGCATACTGATGGGCAGGGTGGCAGTACTTGGCAGCCACAAACCAACTTTCATAATGCGACGGATGTTGACGGGCAGCCCGTTGACTGGTCCGCAATCGAAGTTATCGGAATGCCTGATTGGACGACTGCTGGCGACTATCAAGTCACATATCAGTTTAAAAATCAGCATGGCAAATTAGTTGCGGCAACGGTAACGATTACCGTCGTGATTGAAGAAGATGACGAACAGGGTGATTCACAGAGCGCACTCCAAGTTCAAGATTCAACGCTGCAAGTTGGCGATACCTGGCAGCCGGAAGCAAACGTCGTCGTTGTGACGGACGTCAATGGCGACACCGTACCGTTTGATGAACTGCTGGTGACCGGAACCGTGGATACCACGAAGGCCGGCGTCTACGAAATCACCTACCAATATACCGATGCGAGCGGTAAAGTATTTACCGAAGTCGTGACGGTGACGGTCGTCGAAGCTGACGATGGTGATGCGAACGGTGAGCAGCCGGATGACGGTGATGACACGGATGAATCTGAACAACCTGGCGACGGTGATGTCAACGAACCGGATGAATCGGAACAGCCGGATGCCGGAGAACAGCCAGCTCAGCCGGACGATGGCGATGATACTGACGGTTCTGATGAACAAGGCCAATCTGGTAATGGCAGTCAGACTGAACAACCTAGTGAACAACCACAAGCTGGTGACACGGGTAGCCATGGTAAGCCGGGCGTAGGTAACACCGGCAAACCGGGTACTTTAGGCGCTAATAATCAGGGGACTAATGGTAAGGTCCCAGGCAAAACTGGTGTCAATCATGGTTCAAACGATCATTCGAGCGATGTTAACGGTGCAACTCAAACGGTTCTTGCTGATTTATCAGCAGGAACGGATGGGCAATCACGCCCCGGCATGAATGTTCGCGACCAAACAACGAAGCAACTTGGCCAAGCTTCACCATCCAGCTCTGTTCAGCCAGCTTCTGCTAAAATCGGAGCGGATTACTTACCACAAACGAGTGAACAAGCAAGCCATTCCGGTGTCTGGGGTGCCTTACTGCTGGGCTTGACGGTATGTGGTGGCTGGTTGGGATTACGCCGCAAACAGTAGGTCGCATCACTAACTTGGCCAATAACACGTTAGAATTTTCAAATGGGCCAGCTAGTAAGTGGACTAACTGTGTACGAACAGTCTTCGTGAGTACCAGGTGACAATTCCCAAGCCACACAAAAACAGGTCGCAGTTTCCAATCGGAAGCTGCGGCCTGTTTCGTTTGTTAAAAATTATTGCACCTTGGCAACTAGTTGTTCAGTGAACGCATCCAGTGCCTTGACGTCATCCGCTTCAGGAGCAAGGTTAACGAACACATCCTTGGCCCCCTGAGTCGCGCCAGCTTTTTTGAACGCCTGACTGAAATCGGTGACGGCTTTACAGTAATCGTCATCGTAGAACGTATCTCCGGAACCGGCGCAACCGTAGATTTTGCCGGTCAAATCGAGATCTTGTAAGTCTTCGTAGAAATCGAGCCCTTCTTCAGGGAGCGCGCCTTCATCGTAGGTATAAGGGACCACGACGCAAATATCGACATCGTTGAATTCCGTGGCGTCGGCTTGCGAGATTTCTTCTTTGGCAACATCGACTCCAAGTTTTTCAAATTTTTCAGTAATAATATCGGCAACGTCCTCATTATTACCGGTAATTGTGGCAAAAATAACTTTAGCAGTGGCCATGTGAACTCCTCGCTTTCAAATATCTTGATAAGCTGATTATAGCAGAGTTTTCATGTGAAATTAAGGTATTGCGGCGTTATTCACAAAACCAGTTGGTCGAGTGTTTCTCAGCAGTGAATTCCATGCTATAATTTAACTATTAATGGTTATTTTACCGAAAATAAATTAATTTTTGGTCGGCGCTTAACCAGAGACTGAATAAATTATAAATTGGCGAGGAGCGTTGGTTTTGTCTAAAAAGAAGAAAAAAGAAGGGTTGGGTAGACGGCTGTGGAATTCCATTACGGAGCCGATTCCTGACGACGATAACGATGAACAAGATAGTGAACAAATTCCTTTAGCCTACGATCTAAAGGATTCAGCGGCGGCAAAATCAGACGATCCCGAAGCAAAATCAACGGTCAACATCCCTCGTTCTAAGGCGGATGCCGAGGATAGTAAACAACCCGTTGATGCAGTGATCGAACCTGAAAAAGTGGCTAAAAAAGCACAGCAGCATGGGGACACTAAAGCGGCCGCTACAAGCAAAGCAAGTTCGACAGCCGCTAAGTCAGACAAGGCCGACAAAGCGGACACGGCCAAGCATGCGGCAACTAGCGCGACCATGTCGAAGGATGCGCAACGGCGAGCACAAGCGGCCAAACAAGCTGCGAGTCAGACCAAGCAAGGCGCTAATTCAGCTGAATCAGCCAAAACAGCAGGTTCGGCTGCGAAGGCGACCACTAAGCATGCTAAGGACGAAACGTCGCAAGCAACTAAGGTGACGCAATCACAGCCGGCTGCAGCGAAGAATGCCCAATCAGCAAAAGCTGCCACTAGCCAGGCAACATCCGCGGACCAACAGTCGGCAGAACCGACGACCCGAACGGCTAAGCACGCGGCACAAGCCAAGTCTGCGGCTCAGGGGAGTCAATCAGCGGCTGCGGAGACACCAGCTAGCCAAGCAACGAATCAGCAAGCGACGGGCAGCCAATCAGGCTCACAAGCCGGCGATACGACGGCAGAACCGATGACCCGGACGGCTCGGCATGCACGGCAAGCTGCAGCTAAACGGAGCCAACAAAAGACAGAAAATTCGGCAACCAGCCAAGCTGCTACTAGTTGGGCAACCGCTAAGTCAACCAGTGACTCAGCAGCAACTTCTACGAACGCATCCAAGCAAGGCGCAAAGGCGGCTGCGGCTCAATCAGCCACTGCTCAGGGTGCGGCTGCCAAATCGGCTGCCACATCAACCGCGGCCAAGTCGACTGGTTCACAGGCCCAGACTTCGGCTGCATCGAAGGCGAACTCGGCAGCTTCAACCAAAGCCGAGGGGCAATCGTCCCAAGCGAACAAGGCTAAGTTGGCGGCAACACAAGCGACAACCGCTAACACGACACAAGCGAAGTCTGAAGCCCCACAACAACCAAAAGTTGCGCGGCGGATTCCTGCCGATCACATCCCACCGGTTGCGCGTAAGCAACAGCCGAAGATTGCGGTCAAGGGGACGGAACAGCCTGAAGATGAGGCACAACCAGAATTACCACTGTCACGTGAAGAATTATATGGGGACCAACAACCAAATGGCGGGAAGCAACCTAAAAAGACGAGTATGTCGCGGGTCGCTCGTCATGAAGAACACGTCACGGCTGATGACTTGGAAGCTGAGAATCAGGACGCATCCAGACTTGAAAACGATGACCAAAATCCACATCTGAAGCGGAAATCCCGGCATTACAACTGGAAACTGATGTTGACCGGGGTGGCTATCTTAGTGGTCGCTGCAGGTGGTGCTTTATTCATGTGGAACCATGCGCAAACGACGCAGGCCGAAGCACGGACTAGTGCCGAACGGATCGTCGACCAAGTTTACACGTCATCAGCGCAACGTGATTTACGCAATAGTGCAACGAGTGCGACATTGGCGAAGTTACAAACTAATATTGATAATATGAAGGATTCGAGCGAGAAGACGAGCTTGCAGAAGCAACATGACACTGCAGCCAAAATGCTCAAGGTCCGGACGAACTATCAAGATTTGCGTAATGCTCAAGGGCGTATCAAGGCGGATGTCACCATGGATACGATCACCAAGAATCAGCAACGGTTAACCAGTACTGGTTTGACGACAAACAAGGCTTATTTTGCTAAGAAGTACGATAAGTTGTTTGAAAAGACCGGTAAGACCGTCAAAAAGGTGGTCAGCTATGACACTGCCTTCCAGAAACTCTATAACAAGAAGAACAAGTTGAAGGCTTCGACCCCGTCAACAACGGTTGATAAAGTGGTCGCAAACTTAAAGGCCTACCGCAAAAAATCACAGTTAGCCGAAAACGACTACGTGAAGTTAGTGGCTGATCGTAAGAAGTTGGCGAAGGCTAACAAGGCATCCGCATCATCTTCAAGCTCCAGCACCTATAGCTACAGTTACAGCGAACCAGAATCATCCTCGAGTTCTTCGTCGTCAGTTTATAGCGACAGTAGCTCATCGGACGATACCTATAGTTATAGTAATGATACGGATACGAGTTCGGCAACTTCCAGCTCAAAGGCTTCTAGCTATAGCTATAGTTACAGCGCGGCCGATAATAGCAGTTCGACGACTGACTATGGCACCACGTCGTCATCAAGCACTACTGGAACGAGTTCAAGTACCGCTTCGACCACGTATGGTGATGGAACGGGCACTAATTAAGTTGACTAGTTCGATCCACAATTAAACACGCACGACTGAGACACTTGTCTTTAGTCATCAGTTACGTTGATTAAACGTCTCGTGACCACCCGTCAACAATTTTGTGACGGGCGGTCGCGAGGCGTTTTTGCTTAAATGATGACGGCTGTTCATTTTGACTGCTGATACTTATCTGGGTGCGCAATGACGCCTGAACTACTGCAGAAATGATTCAACCAACTAAGCAGCTATCCAGGTGATTGGAACGGCAGAAGCATGATTCCCCTATCGGAAGATAATTAATGCTATGATAATCGTACTGAAATATTTATTAAAAATAATATGGGAGTGGATAGACGATGCAAATTACAATTTTTGGTAAGGGTAATATGGGACAAGCTATTGGGCACAACTTTGAAGCAGCTGGTCAAACGGTGACTTATTACAGTTCTAAAGATCAAGCGACGACATTTGGTGACCTGATCGTAATGGCAGTGCCATACCCAGCCCTAGCAGCCCTTGCAAAGCAGTATGCGACTGAATTGAAGGGTAAAATCGTCATTGATATTACGAATCCATTGAACTTTGATACTTGGGACAGCCTGGTGGTGCCTGCCGATAGTTCTGCGGCGCAGGAGCTGCAGAAGCAATTGCCTGACAGCAAGGTGCTCAAAGCGTTCAACACGACCTTCGCTGCCACCTTGCAAAGTGGACAGGTCAATGGCAAAGAATCCACGACCGTGCTAGTTGCCGGTGATGATGACGATGCCAAACACCAATTAGCACAAGCGTTAGCCGGAAGCCCGCTACAAGTCAAGGACGCCGGTAAGCTCAAGCGCGCTCGTGAATTGGAAGCAGTTGGCTTCTTGCAGATGACGTTAGCAGCTAGTGAACAAATTGGCTGGGACGGCGGCTTTGCGGTCATCAAGTAGCATCAGTGCATCAGCGACGACCAGGTCGAATGGTGTTGGACGTGTTAAATCAGCCGTTCAGCTTTGGGCTTAAATTTGATTAGGTCAAGGGCTGACCTTTGAGATGCTTTAACAGGTAGTGGGGCGGTAATCCGGACCTAGCTACCTGTTTTTTGATACTCAAAATGGTGGCGGAATTAGTGCACTAGCCATGAATATGAGGCAAACACGACATTAGACACAACAAGTCGTGTTCAGTTTGAACTACCGGGTGACTGAACAAAGCCACGGCACAACTGAACAAAACTGAACAGCCGACAGCTTGCTGCTTTAAGCGAATTAGGACGGTTTTCAGATCAAGTAGTGGTATCATTGAGCATGAGAATAAAGAAGAAATGGGGTCATGAGTATGCCAATCGTTTTAATGGCGCAGGCAACGAAACCAGAGCAACGGCAACAGTTACAGGAACAGTATCCGGGGTGGCAATTTAAGGATGCCGACGCGATAACGCCAGCGGACTATGATGAAGTGGAAGTGTTGTACGGCAATCACCCGCTACTCAAGACATTATTAGCGCGGCCCACCAATCAGCTGAAATTCGTGCAAGTGATTTCCGCTGGCGTGGACTACCTGCCACTGAAAGATTTACAAGCGGCCAGAGTCTTGGTTGCGAACACCAGCGGCATTCATGCGGATGCCATCAGTGAATCCGTTTTGGCAGCGATGCTAACAGTCGTTCGTGGCTACCATGCGGCCTGGCTGAATCAACAAGGGCAGCGTGCTTGGCAATTACCAATGACGACCTCGACATTGACTGGTCAACAGTTATTGATATATGGGACTGGTCAAATTGGACAATCCTTGGCAGCTAAGGCCAGTGCACTGGGTATGCATGTGATTGGCGTGAATACGACCGGTCATCCAGCTGAACATTTTCATGAAACGGTTGCTTTTACGGCGACGGAACCAGTGTTGGCGACGGCTAATTTTATCGTTAACGCCTTGCCATTGACGCCGACGACGCATCACCTATTTAATGCCGCGCTCTTTGCACAGACGAAACAGGCGCCGATGTTGATCAATATTGGTCGTGGACCCGCAGTCGATACGACTGATTTAATGGCGGCCTTGGACCAGCACCAGTTAAGCATGGCGGCCCTTGATGTGACGGAACCCGAACCATTACCGGCGGATCATCCGCTCTGGCAACGCGATGACGTGTTGATTACACCACATATTTCCGGCCAGATTGCCCATTTTCGTGCGACGGTCTTTCCAATTTTTGCCGCAAACTTTGCGCAGTTCGTTAAGGATGGCACGCTTGCACGCAACCAAGTTGATCTTGACCGTGGTTATTAGCCCAGTTACTGCTGGCTAGCCAGACGCAGGGTCATTACTGAACGGCGTGTTCAGTTTGAATGAAAAATGCAAAAAATCCGATAATACGCAATTCATTATTGAAATGCGCGTTATCGGATTTTTGAGCTTAAATAAGTCAGTGTTCAGATTCCTTGAAATTTTCAGCGGTACGGTCATTGGGACCCTGCCCAATTGCGAGAATGAAGACGGTGCTAATGATGAGTACGCTGCCAAGAATGTCGAGCCAGCCAAAGCTGACGCCCAGGAGGACGACGGCAATGACGGTCGCTGACAGTGGTTCGAAAGCATCAAGCAAACTCACGACGGTTGGGCGGATATATTGCAGACTTTGCAGGAAGAATAGAAAAGCCAGCAACGTTCCGAACAAAATAACAAAGGCCAGTTTGCTGATATTCAGTGCCGTCAACGGTATATGGATCGACCAGACTGGTTGAACGAGGTTAAATAGAATCCCGCCCAGTAGCATCGACCAGGTATTGACGGTCATCGGATCGTATTTGGTGAGCAACTTGGTCGGCAATAAGGTATTAGTTGCCGAGGAGACCCCGGATAACAGCCCCCAAATCAAGGCCCAGACGGAGATGACCAGCGTGCCAGGATTGCCGTGGGTCACTAGTAAAAATGACCCTAATAAGGCGCAAATAATGGCGAGTCCCTCGGCGCTGGTCGGCAATTGACGATGCGCCACTAACATCCAGAGGGCGATGAATACCGGCCCCATGAACTGTAAAATGGTTCCCGTAGCGGCGTTACTCGCTTCGACAGCCAAGAAATACGTGAACTGTACTGGCATCAGCCCTAGCAACGTGTAAGCTGCGATTTGTAGCAAGTCACGGGGCTGTCGCCAAATTGACCACAAATCAACGTGCGTCACTAAACTGACGAGGAACAACGCAATTCCGGCTCCCAGCATGCGAATCCCAGTGAGCCAAATTGAGTTAATATCGGTCGTGTCGAAAAGGGTTTGCGCCACGGCACCAGAGACGCCCCAAAAAGTCGCGCTGATACTGGCCAGAAAAATCCCCTTAAATTCCCGACTGAACTGCATGATATACCGCCTCCCTGTATCAATCACTTAACTTCCATTGTACATGATTTTACCCTGAAAAGGGGCGGGGGAGTTTAGTTGTTCAGGAATTAGCATGCCGCTAGCAACTAAACGCGCGTGTTCAGCATGTCGCCAACTGCAGGGCGGTTCTAGATTTTGGGTGGCCTGTTCACCAATGCAGGTCATCAACGAATTAAGGACGACCAGTCTCACAACATCCAAACAAAACGGCTTCCCGATACTTACACGGCATTGATCATCGTGCGCAAGTATTAGGAAGCCAAAGTAATCGAACCCTATTAATCACCAACAACCATTAGTCGCCAGCAACTATCAGTCACCGACAATCATTAATAATTGACCATCGTTAGGATCTGGGTATCAGCGGTAATCGGGCCCTATTAGCGACGTTTGACGCCCTGACGACAGCTTAGGCGCTCGCTTGTTCTGTCGCTGAAGTTGTCGCCGTTGTGTTTGCCTGTTCAGTCGTTTGTTCAGTCTTTTCAGCGGCTTGACGCGTCGTTTCAGCCAAGTGGACGAGGTGAGTTAGGAATGCGTGGGTTTTAGCCTGATACTGGTGCTTTTGGCCTAATTTAACTAAGTAGCCGTTGATGTAATCCACTTCGGTTGGCCGGTTGTGCGACATATCTTGGTACATCGATGGGTAGTGGAGCGGATTGGCGACTTTACTGACGTAGTTGACCGAGGCTAATTCTTCAGCCCGCGTATTGAGCATCGTAATGCCGTCGCGTTCACAGACATCGTACGCTTCATCGATGAGCTGGCGGCTGAGTTCATCGGCACCAGGATAAGCGGCAAATTCGCCCATCGTGATTTCGAACAACGTGCAGAGGGTGTTGACTACGGAGTTGAAGACGACTTTAGCCAAGAGGGTGCCGCGGAAATTAGTGGTTAAGTTCGGATGGAACTGACATTTGTCCAATTCAGCAACGATTTTGTGGGTCATCTCGTCTGGTTGTTCCGTATAATTAGCCAGATTCATCGTGCCAGCACCACGCGCCCCAATAAAGTCGACGTCGCCAGGGCCGTTTAAGACCGTTGCGACTAATGCCGTTCCTGCTAATAATTTGTCAGGCTTGAAGTATTGTAATAATTTTTCAACGTGTCCCATGCCGTTCATACAAGTGAGGACGTACTGTTCGTCGTTGAATGCGTGGGCGGTGCGAGTCAAAAAGTCGGCAAGCTGCATCTGTTTCGTGAAAACGACCCAGACATCCGGATTATCATGATAGTCTTCGGGTGTCGAGACCTTAACGGGAACTAAGTGGCGATTTTGATGGTCGCGGGAGACGTACACGCCACCTTGCCGATGAATTTGATCCACATTTTTCTGCCAGGTATCCACAAAATCGACCTGATTGCCTGCTTCTTGTAATAACACACCGTAACGTAATCCCATGGCGCCTGCGCCGAGTACTGTAAAATGCATATGTATGACCATCCTTTAATATGATTTAATTAATAAATGAAAAATAAAACGTCCGACAGACTCGTAAGCCTGCCGGACGCAAACGCGTGTTACCACCGGTATTCATCAGCAATTCACATTCCTGACCTTCAGCACATCGTTGTCAATGTGCGACACGGTAATGAGTGTCAAACCAGCACGAGTTACTTCGATTCACTCGCACGCTCACAGTTGATGTTCATTGTCCGTTGACAGGTCTGCTTACACCATCTCAGACTCGCTTGGCTGCATAACGGCAATTACTGGACTGTTCAAAGTTTTTATCATCGTTTATTAATTGTTCTCTAATTTAGTGGTTTGGCGGTAGAAAGTCAAGTGATGGTGGAAAGACTTTGGGATATTAGGTCATAGGTCGGAAAATAGGAACCATCCTGGTATCTAAACTTAAGATTATTTAGTCAGTTGAATCAGTCGCAACCCAAAAATGTTGGTGCTTAAGGCCGCGTATTGGCATTTCTAGCCCGAGAAGTGTTCCGGAATGGTGCAGAAGGAAAAATTTGGCGTGAAGCATGGTGTCAGGTAAGACGTGTTGGTGCGTCGGCAATGATTGAATCTGCAGCCTTAATCATGAAAATGCGGTATGTTCAGTAATTTTGAAAGCGATTTCCATTCTGTGAAAGAATAGCGTACAATTGTAAGTGTAAATTACGTAGGAGGAGTCACTTATGCCAAAATATTTAGTTTTTATGGATATTGACGGGACGCTCTTGACTGAACATCAATACGTTTCAGAGCGGACCAGAGCGACGATTGAACGCTTGCAGAAGCAGGACGTGCTATTTTATATTGCCACGGGGCGGATGTATGAATTGGCCAAAATCGTCCGTAACAAACTCAATCCGGATGTGCGGTTAGTTACCTCGAATGGGGCGGTCTTTGACGGTGCTCAGGGTCGTGAGCTGACTAAACTGGGGGGCGCTGCCGTGGAGTTGGCCTATCTGATTGCGCGACGTGATAATTTGCCAATGATGTTATTTACACCTGATATGGCTTATTACACCGAACAGATTCCGCGGTTTGTTGCTCGGAACGCGGCCAATTTTGATGCGGATGAAGTTTCGATTGGCTATGAAGAAGTTAAGAGTTTTACACAATTGGCAACCATTGAGGACCAGATCACGAATGGCGTGATCCTCAGTCGCGAGGATATGTCGCGTTTGGACTCTGCACGTGAAAAGCTGACCAACAGTAAGTTATTGCGGTTGTCGTCATCTAATCCGAATAACATTGAAATGATTCCGCTCAACACGGATAAGGGGACGGCCGTTAAACAAATCCAACGGGAACAGAATGTTGATGCCGCCCATACCTTCGTCTTTGGCGATGGGTTAAATGACGTGGGCATGATGGCCGAAGCAGATTTATCAGTCGCGATGGGCAACGCGTTACCACAAGTGAAAACCATTGCAAACTACGTGACGGATACCAACTATAACGATGGGTTGGCGCTGTTCTTAGAACGCTATTTTGCCGAGCATCCGTTAGCAGACGTTAAGTAAAGATAGTTTACAATCGGCCGGTTAGTGACCTAGTCGCAATGATTGATAGCGTCAAACGACATTCAAGGCGATCTCCAGAAATATCCCCGGAGGTCGCCTTTTTGTGGTAAGATTAATATTTCACAAAGACTCAAGTAGTGTTGTTTGACATTTGCGTCAAATTTGGCACACTTAGTAATGAAGTGTTTTTAGGAAGTGATAACTGTTGAAAATTGAAATTTTACCGACGACCACCGCGGAGATTCCGCTAGCCATTTTGTCGATGACCAACCTTGATAACCGTGAGCTGAACCCGGCAATTGAAAAGCAATTAACGACTCAGCAGATTCCTGTCGCGCAACCACAGAGTGCCTTAGCCGACCTGATTCAAGTGATTCATGCGCATCATCCGGTGGCCATCAACGCGTGGGATATGAATGCGTTGGGCACTGATGAAGTGCAGCTACAAGTGACGGCACAGGGGGCTCGGCTTGCCACGACGAGCGCGTTAGTACCCAATCTTGATAGTAAGAGTAGTCGAATTCTGGTCGTGATTGGTGATACGACGGCCAGTGCAGAATCGGTGCACGCGACCGGTCAAGAACTCCAACGTAAAATCAAGGCCTTCTTCGGCATTCAAGCTCGGTTACAATTCCCAAGTTGTACTGCGGAACCGGTCAGCCTAGAAACGACTAGGCCCGCTTCTTAGGGGTGACGTTGATGTCGATTAAGTCAAACTGACGGTCTTGGTAGTCGACGCGACTTACGCTGGTGTTTTTGAGCAAGCGTGTCGGTAGTTCACCGGGACTGATTTGATATAAAAAGGCACTCAGGACGAGTCCGTGCGAGACGATTAAAATATTTTTATCGTGGTCGCCATGCTGTGATTCGTATAAACAAATGCGTCGCAGGGTCCGACTGATCCGGTCCGTAACACCGACGAGGGTCTCAGCTGCCCGTGTCTGGTCAAGAGAATTGAAGACCCAGAGCAGCGTCGCAAACCGTTCACGGCTCAGCATGAGCTTGATGAAGGTCCCAATGCCCAATTGTTTGCGGACTTGCTTAACGATCCACATGTTACGGGTGCCTTCTAGTCCACCAAAATTAAATTCGCGTAAGCCGACGTCGATCGTCGGCTTTTTAATTTCGGGATGGTGCGCCAGAATAATGCGACTGGTTTGTTGGGCTCGACCCAGATCACTCGTATAGGCGGCGTCAAAATGGGTATCGGCAAGCATCCGTGCCAACCGTTCCGCATCGCGCACGCCGTTATGTGTCAATTCTGAATCGTAAATGCCTTGTAGGCGGCCGGCCGCGTTGAGTTTTGTTTGGCCGTGTCGAACTAAGTATAAGTGAATCGTTGCCATTGCTGACCCTCCCTTGCAGTTTGATGAACATAATCCAATTGTAAGGCCTGGCCTAAGATTCAACAAGCCTTTAATTGTTAATGGAAACTTTATTTTGATACAAGCCGTGTACCAATCAAGCGATAAAGCTGTTGGCCCTGTCTTGACAACCTTTTGATTTCAAATCTAACGCGGCAGCTAATGACCATAAAAATTGTTGAATACACATTGTTTCAGTCGATCTTTCATTAATTATGATTAAAAAATGCCAGTTCTTAAGTTCTAAGACAGCCAGCTGAGACCGGCTGGAAAAAGTGCGAGTTACCGTAAATTTTCTGTGGTAGATGCTTCCTACGCCGGCTTCCAGGCATTCTGGGCAATGGCCGGAACGTGATGGACACAGATTTAAGCCGACAAATCACGTCTTAAATACTGGTCTTTCACTAACCAAGCCAAAAACGCTTGCTAAGTGAAATTTCACCACTGGGCCTTGCCCAGAATACCTTCCAGCCGGGATTGTATTCGAAAGGCAGACATGTGCGAACTCAACTTGAAATGAACTGGTCGTTGATATTTGGCACACGCCATGTTGACATTCGGCTGTAAGACTGGCAAGTTTCCAGACTATCCTGTTGTATGTCAATTCTGCGAATCTTCAGTATTACTGAAGGTTGTATAGATTTTGTCTACTCACCTGAGATGACAATATGCTAAGTGAAGCCAGGACTATCGACTAATTTCATGGCATTTTACCAACATTTAAATGCGACAAATCAGTGTAATGCTGATTCAAAGTTTACTTGAAGTTACTGCAACTAAATATTCATTGGTCAATTGTACCCAGATAGGTGGCCGTTCATCCGCCATTCGAACGGCTTCCCGACTGTAGGGGCTGGCTGACAATGCTCAAGGACGAAATTCTTCTTGTCCGGGCGGTTTTCCCGGGCTAGAAGAAGACTCGTATTTGAAATTGCGCAGTGGGGTTCTGCGTGAGTTCAAATCGATGTCCGCCCTGTTCCAGCGTTGTCAGCCAGCCCCGGAGGTCGGAATAGGGCGCGGCTCTGCTGACGAACAGCAAGCCAACTTGGCATTTTTTAATCATGATTCATGCCAGAAAATAACGGCGATTATCATACATATAGTGATCAGCTAAAACAAAAGACGTCCCAAATAAGGGACGTCTTAAGCTTATTGATTATTCCAATCTTCATTCAGAACTTGCTTTTTTTCCTGCTTGAGAATCTTCATCATTTTGCGACGGGCAACGAAGAACGGAATGCCGATATGTGCGAGGTTGCTCCGGAAGCGCCAACGGTAATGGTAAGTCCGATCCGGTACGTATTCGGAGGACTGTACGTAGTTGGCGTAGCGGAAGGCAAACAGTTGGTCTTCCAGAAAGTTGATATCTTCGTTGAAGGTCAGGTGGTGGGTGGTAATAATCTCGCGAATGAATGCTTTATTCCACGAAAAACCGCCGACGGTCCCAAAATTGATGTTGGCAATCAAATCTTTTTGACTGTAAGTTTTAGCGGGACTAGGAACAGCTAAGTAACCATAGTGCCCACAGACAACGAGTTGCGTATTCGGGGCTGCTTGATAGGCGGCTAGGAAGGTGGCCAGAAAATCTGGTTCGACCCAGTCGTCGCCGTCAACAAAACAAAGGTACTTGCCCTTGGCAGCAGCCATACCGGAATTACGAGCTGCGGAGACGCCCCGGTTAGTCGTGTGGGTAATCACGTGGAACCGGTCATCACCTTTGATTAACGCGGCAATTTGTTCGCCAGTGTCGTCAGTCGAGCAATCGTCAACCACATAGACTTCGAAGTCGGTCAGGGTTTGGCGTTGCAGACTAGTCAAGCAGCTGTCTATAAATTTATGCTGGTTGTAAGCTGGTACAACCACTGAAAAAAGGGGTGCTGACACGCTAATTCCTCCATCGTAAATTTGAATACTATTACTAGTATACCCATAAATTGTGATGAATTTGTAGTCAAATCCCCTTTTTTAGCCATAAATTAATTATTTGCCAAATTGGTGGTATGGAAATAGAGCGCTAAGTCGGGATAAACGAAGACGGTGTGTGAGAAATCAAGCAATCCATTATTTTTATAATAATTGGATGAATCGAGGGCCAAATAAGTATCACCGTGCCCGAGGTCCATCAGCTCGGCCTCTTCCTTACTCAAGTTGGTGAGAGACAGGTAGTCATCACTATTGGCGATGCCGATGCCGTATGCTTCGTTGATGAAATCCCAAATCGAGCTATTGACGGCCTCCGTGGAGAGGTAGGGGACGACCGAACGTAGATAGTACGCTTTTTCCAGGCAGTAGAGTTGATCGTGCCAGTAGCGCAGACGAATGATGCGGTACAGTTCTTCGTCTATTGGAATTCCGAGTTGGTGACTCAATGCACTGTCACCCTTGACGGTATCAAAGGTGAGCACTTTGGACTTCAGGTTGCGTGGATGCAGATTACTATTGAAGAGTGAGCGAGCCGACAAGTTGACGACCGTTTTATGTTGTAACTGGATATTGGTAATGTAATAGCCACTCCCTTGAACCCGGCGGAGTAAGCCCTGTTGGTAGATTAAATCGATGGCTTTACGAATCGTATTCCGACTCGCATGGTAGCGTTCCATTAATTGTGCTTCGGTGGGTAATTTGACAGTAAAAACACCGTCTTGAATGGCGGCGACGAGCTTGGTCGCAATCTCACGATACATAGAAACCACTTCTTTCAAAGTTAATGTCATAGCATAATTTGTAGGTACAAATTAAATAAATTGCAGATATCTGATTAATAACGCTTGTCAAATTTGTACCCATGACTTATAATTCTAATTGTAATGAAAGCGGTTTATTAAAGCAACCGCTGTAACATATAAATTTAAAACGATCTAGGAGCGTGTTTATTATGGCTGAAAGAACAATTATGTTGGTATGTGCCGCTGGGATGTCAACGTCATTATTAGTATCCAAGATGCAAAAGGCTGCTGAAGCAGAAGGTATCGATGCAGAT
The DNA here is from genome assembly GCF_023806745.1 of Lactiplantibacillus sp. B652. NCBI lineage: Bacteria > Bacillati > Bacillota > Bacilli > Lactobacillales > Lactobacillaceae > Lactiplantibacillus > Lactiplantibacillus sp. B652. The sequence continues at coordinate 27,642 of NZ_JAMSKY010000004.1, forward strand.
ATTTTTGCAACCGCTGCCAGTGACGCCGATGCTAAGTTGGCTGAAAAAAATCCTGACATTTTAATGCTTGGACCACAAGTTCGTTACATGTTAAGTGATTTCCAGAAGCGCGTGGATATTCCAGTTGAAGTAATCAACATGCAAGACTACGGGATGATGAACGGCGAAAAAGTTTTGAAGGAAGCAGAAGCATCAATTGCAAAAGCTAACTAATCAATGAATTATCGATGCGACCATGCCACGGTAGTTTTACCGGGCGTGGTGGCATTTTGATTGTCACGCACACGAAAAAACGCTAAAAGGATGAGGGCAATGGCAGAAGAACAAACTAAAGAAGTTGAAGCAAGTCTTGAAACTATCATGGGACTGATCGTTAATGGTGGTAATGCAAAGAGTTCCGCTTTCGAAGCAATTAAAGCTGCTAAGGAAGGCGATTTTGAAACTGCGGATGCGAAGTTGAAGGAAGCCGATAACTTCTTGACGGAAGCACACAATTCACAAACTTCGATGCTGACCGCAGAAGCACAGGGTGAACATACCCACGTCTCATTATTACTCGTACATTCACAAGATCATATCATGAATGCCATTACTTTCCGGGATTTAGCTGGTGAAGTCGTGGACGTTTATCGTCGCTTAGCTGCTGACGAAGCAAAGTAATTAATTAATTGGAGCCTAGGCAAATACCTGCTGGTGTTGGTCTGGGCTTGTTTTTTCATTCATGCCGTAGTCAAAAATGATGACGGGTGCTTAACGCGTGGACGTGGCGGTTACGCGGCCAATGTTTGTTAAGCTTACGAAGACTGTAACTCAGGCTAACTGAGCAGCATTAATGGAGGGAATTAGTTCATGACAAAAGGATACAAAATGCCGAAAGATTTTCTGTGGGGTGGCGCGGTCGCGGCCCATCAATTAGAGGGTGGCTGGCAAGCTGGCGGTAAAGGGGTCAGCATTGCTGATGTCATGACTGCTGGTCGCAATGGCGTTCCCCGCAAGGTCACGGATGGCGTCAAGGAAGGGGAAGTCTACCCGAACCATTGGGGCAATGACTTCTACCACCGTTATCCAGAAGATGACCAATTATTTGCCGAAATGGGTTTTAAATGTTTTCGGACATCGATTGCCTGGACCCGAATCTTCCCGAATGGTGATGAAGCTGAGCCAAATGAAGCAGGGTTGAAATTCTATGACGACTTATTTGATGACTTGCTCTCACACGGCATTCAGCCGGTCGTGACGCTATCCCACTTTGAAATGCCTTATCACCTCGTTAAGGCATATGGTGGCTTTAGCAATCGGAAGATGATCGACTTCTTCTTGCACTTTGCGAAGGTCGTATTTGAACGTTATCAAGATAAGGTCAAGTATTGGATGACCTTTAATGAAATCAATAATCAGACGGCGTGGAGCGACCCCCATCCGTTATTACAAAACTCCGGGTTACAACTCGGTAAGGATGACAACTGGGAACAAGCGATGTATCAAGCTGCCCACTATGAACTCGTGGCGAGCGCGCTGGCCGTTCAGGCGGGACATGCGATTAATCCGGACTTCCAGATTGGTTGTATGGTGGCGATGTGCCCAATCTATCCACTGACGGCCAAACCAGCGGATATCATGATGGCCGAACGGGCAATGCAGAAACGTTACTGGTTCGGCGATGTCCACTGCTTAGGCGAGTATCCAAAGTGGTTACCGAAGTATTTTGAACGTAAAGGCTTTGATATGGATATTACGGCGGCTGATTTGGCAACGTTGAAAGCCGGCACGGTCGATTATGTTGGCTTCAGCTACTACATGTCGTTTGTGACCAAGGGCCATGATGGTGACTCGGACTACGACTTCAAGGAACCAGATGATTTTGTTGACAATCCGTACGTTGAAAAGTCGGACTGGGGCTGGCAGATCGACCCAACTGGGCTGCGCTACGCGATGAACTGGATGCAGGATCGTTGGCACTTGCCACAATTCATCGTTGAAAATGGTTTTGGTGCTTATGATAAGAAGGAAGCCGATGGCAGTGTCCATGACGATTATCGTATCAGCTACTTCCGTGATCACATTTTAGCGATGGAAGAAGCGGTTGCCTTAGACGGCGTCGACCTGATTGGTTACACGCCATGGGGCTGCATTGATTTGGTCTCGGCAAGTACCGGTGAAATGGCCAAACGCTATGGTTTCATCTACGTTGACGCGGATGACGATGGCCATGGTAGTTTTGACCGCTCGAAGAAGGACTCCTTTGACTGGTTCCAGAAGGTCATTGCGAGTGATGGTGAAGATTTATAGCGAAAGGATGAAGTAGTATGGCAGAGACAAGTGGATTACGTTCGGACTTTTTATGGGGTGGCGCGGTTGCCGCCCATCAATTAGAAGGCGGTTGGCAAGCTGGCGGTAAAGGGGTCAGTGTCGCTGACGTCATGACCGCTGGTGCCAATGGGGTGCCACGTGAAATTACTGATGGCGTGATTGCCGGTAAAAATTATCCCAACCATGAAGGCATTGATTTTTATCATCACTATAAGGAAGATATTAAGTTATTTGCCGAAATGGGCTTTAAGTGTTTCCGGACATCGATTGCCTGGACGCGGATTTTCCCGAATGGCGACGAAACGGAACCCAATGAGGAAGGTTTGAAGTTTTACGACGACATGTTTGATACTTGTCACCAATACGGCATCGAACCGGTCATCACCTTAGCGCACTTTGAAATGCCATACCACTTAGTCAAAGAATACGGTGGTTGGCGTTCGCGCAAGGTCATCGACTTCTTTGTACACTACGCTGAAACAGTCTTCAAGCGTTACAAGAACAAAGTGAAGTACTGGATGACGTTTAACGAAATCAACAATCAAACGAACTATACCAATCAATTCTTGATGGCAACTGATTCCGGTTTGGTCCTCAAACCAGATGATCCTGATGCAGAAGCTTTGATGTATCAAGCCGCCCATTACGAAGTGGTTGCGAGTGCCTTGGCAGTTAAAATCGGGCATGCAATCAACCCAGATTTCCAGATTGGGAACATGATCAACATGACGCCAATTTACCCGGCAACGGCTAAGCCACAAGATATCATGCAAGCTGAAAAAGCCATGCAACGGCGCTACTGGTTTGCGGATGTGCAATCATGGGGTTACTATCCAAATAACATGGAAGCCTACTTCAAGCGGACTGGCTTCCGGCCTGACATCACGGCTGAAGACCGGCAAGTCTTGAAGGAAGGCACCGTGGATTATATTGGGTTCAGTTACTACAACTCCAACACGGTCGCTGCTCAAGATGACAACCCAGATTATCGCTACGTCGGTCCAGAAGCAGTCGATAATCCATATCTGAAGACGAGTGAATGGGATTGGCCAATTGACCCAGAAGGCCTACGCTATTCCTTGAACTGGTTGCAAGACCGTTACAACAAGCCAATGATGATCGTTGAAAACGGGCTGGGTGCTCGCGATAAGGTCGAAGCCGATGGCAGTATCCACGATCCATACCGGATTGACTATCTACGCGCGCACATCAGTGAAATGATCAAAGCGGTCAATGAAGACGGTGTCGACCTGATTGGCTACACGCCATGGGGTTGCATTGACTTGGTCTCCGCTGGGACTGGTCAGATGTCGAAACGTTACGGCTTCATTTACGTCGACAAAGACGATGAAGGCCAGGGGACACTAGACCGTTCCAAGAAGGACTCATTCTACTGGTATCAAAAAGTCATCCGGACTAACGGTGCAGACTTGAAATAGGGTTCTCGGATGCGATGCACGGGTTATACTCAACTGAACTGAGCAGTTAGTTTACCAAAGTTAACAATGAATCAGCAAACGGTGTTTAAAGCGAATGGGCTTTGAACGCCGTTTTTGAGTTCGGGATTAAAAGTGCTAGGTGGTTTGCTGTTTGTCAGCCGGGGGTGCGTCTTATTCCGACTTCCGGGGCTGTCTGACAATGCTGGAACAGGGCGGACATCGATTTGAACGATTTGAACTCACGCAGAAAACCGCTGCGCAATTTCAAATACGAGTCTTCTTCTAGCCCGGGAAACCCACCCGGACAAGAAGAACTTCGCCCTTGAGCATTGTCAGCCAGCCCCTCCGGCCGGGAACCCGCTCGAATGGCAGATGAACGGGCACCGACCTGGGTACAATTGGCTACTGAATATTTAGTGACAGGTCCTTCAGGCAAAGGCTTATTCGGTACGGAAGATAACTGATGGCATTCAATTACTGAGAAAATTACCTGAGGATTATTTATTCATCTCAATACCGCTAATTTCGACGAAAACTAGACTTGGATTTAGTCTATAAAGTAACGTTTCCCAAGAATTCAAGATTTTGCTATCTCAGACGAGTGGAGAAAATTCAGACAAACTCAGTGAAGTTGTTTGTCTGAAGCCTTAAATCATGGGTGAAAAAATTAGCGATTGCTAGAAACCAGTCTGACAGTTCAATATCAAAATGACCGTCTACTTAGGAGCCAACGACTAATCCAACAAAAAGTTGGGTCCGCAAATGTCTGCCTTTCGAATACTATCCCGGCTGGAAGGTATTCTGGGCAAGGCCCAGTGGTGAAATTTCACTTAGCAAGCGTCCTATGCTTGGTTAGTGAAAGACCAGTATTTAAGACGTGGGCTGTCGGCTTAAATCTGTGTCCAACACGTTCCGGCCATTGCCCAGAATGCCTGGAAGCCGGCGTAGGAAGCATCTACCACAGAAAGTTTACGCTAACTCGCACTTTTTCCAGCGGGTCTCAGCTGGCTGCCTTTGAACTTAAGAACTGGCACTTTTTAATTCTGATTCATGCCAAATGAACTGCACAATGCGTGTACCCAGGCATTCCTTTTGCTGGTTTACTCCGCATGTTGGGTCGCTCAACCAACAATTCAGGTGAATTCGGCGCCAAGGATTGTTAAAGCGGGCTAAGTGTGGTTAAATGATGAACGAAAGTGGTGTCATGTTATCTAACATGAATCAATTAAACGAAAAGGACCTGAAAGTATGGATACAACGGTAATGATTGAAAAGCACCCACAGATCAAGGATTTAATGGCAGAACAGCCGATTGTTTGGCGTAACCCGGATTATGGCGAATCGGCTGAGTTGCCATTGACGCGGGCAGATATTTTTGATGCGGTGGTGCGCTGGGAGCGTTTTGCGCCCTTCTTAGCCGTCGCTTTTCCAGAAACAGCAGCGATGAATGGCGTGATTGAATCGCCACTATTGAAGCTCCAGCATATGCAACCGGCGTGGGAGGCTATCAATCATCAATCTTTGGCAGGGCAATTGTATCTCAAGGCGGACAGTCAGTTACCGATTTCAGGGTCGATCAAGTCACGCGGTGGCATTTATGAAGTGCTGAAATTCGCCGAACAGGTCGCCATGACGCATACGGATTTAACGTACATGGACGATTACAGCGTACTGGCCACGCCCAAGTATCATGACTTGTTCGCACAATATGGTGTGATTGTAGCGTCGACTGGTAATTTGGCACTCAGCGTGGGTATCATGGCCGCAACCTTTGGCTTTAAAACGACGGTGTACATGTCACACGACGCCCGGCAGTGGAAGAAAGATAAGTTACGTGCTAATGGCGTCACAGTTGAAGAACTGAACACGGACTTTTCCAGTGTGATTCCAGTCGCACGAGCGGCGGCAGCTAAGGATCCGCATACCCATTTTGTCGATGATGAGGGCTCTCGGGACTTGTTCTTAGGCTATGCGGTGGCTGGTGTGCGTTTGCAGCACCAATTAAAGACGCAGGGCATTCCGTTAGACGACCAACATCCAGTCGTCGTTTATCTGCCAGCCGGCGTCGGTGGTAGTCCGAGTGGCGTGGCGTTCGGGCTGAAGATGATCATGGGCGACGCCATCTATCCGGTCTTTTGCGAACCGACCCACGTCCCATCCGTCACCCTGGGCATGATGACCAAGCTCAATGAAAAAATCGCTGTTCAGGATATCGGTTTAGATGGCTTGACGGCAGCGGATGGACTCGCGGTTAGTCGCCCATCCCGGTTAGCGGGCAAAATCATGCGGACCTTACTATTAGGAACCGCCACCTTTGAAGACAATGAGCTTTATAAGTATTTGACTAAGTTGTTGGACACGGAGCAAGTGATGGTCGAACCATCTGCAGCCGCTGGGTTTACCGCCATCGCACCCATCACTAATCAGTTTCCTGAACTCGCTGGCAAAAATGTGACCCACATCGTCTGGGCAACTGGTGGCGATATGATGCCGGAATCCGAACGACAATTGGATTATGATCTAGGGCGGAAATTGCTGTTGGCGGTTGAGGGCGAGTAGGTAGTTCGTTATTACATGAAAATAGTAGAAACTAAATCGGCGGACAACATGTATTAATAATGTGCCTGTTAATAGAGATGTATTGAGACGCAGTAATCAAACGATGCTACGTCTTTTTTGTTGTGTAAGAATAGATTGAAACAATTAAGCTAATAATTTGAACTCAGTGGTCGTAAAATGTTGGCTTAATGGTGAATGCGCTTTCATCTATGATGTATTTGTAAACAAAAGCAAGTCACATTATACGAGGAGTGTCATTTTATGAATAATTGGATTAATTTAACTGGTCGCGTCTACGTGGTAACGGGTGGATCATCTGGTATTGGTGCAGCCATTGTGACGGAATTGTTGAATAACGAAGCAATTGTCTATGATGCTGATTTGAATCAGCCAGAATTAAATCATCCTAATTTACATTTTGTTGAAACGGATGTTACGAATCAGGATGCGGTGACATCACTAGTAAAACAGGTCGTCACGGATCAAGGTAAGCTCGATGGCTTGGTCAATAATGCCGGGATTAATTTACCACGGCTGTTGGCAGACGCGCAAGAACCGTTTGGAAAATATGAGTTTACCCAACAAGATTTTCAAAAAATGTTTGCGGTAAATGTGCAAAGCGTCTTTCTGATGTCACAAGCGGCAACGCATCAATTTGAGAAGCAACAGTATGGTGTCATCGTAAATATGTCCTCCGAAGCGGGACTTGAAGGTTCTCAGGGTCAAAGTGTATACTCTGCAACTAAGGGGGCCATTAATGGTTTCACGCGTTCATGGGCAAAAGAATTAGGTGAGCATCATATCAGAGTTGTTGGTGTGGCACCAGGTATCATGGAAGCAACGGGATTGCGCACCTCAAGTTATGAAGAAGCGCTGGCCTATACTCGGCACAAGACAGTGGCTGATATTCGGGCCGGTTACAAGAGTACAACAACGACGCCATTAGGACGTAGCGGCAAATTATCTGAAGTTGCAGATGCAGTTAATTACTTATTATCAGATCGGGCCAGCTACATTACGGGCGTTACAATCAATGTTGCGGGTGGAAAGAGCCGCGGCTAGAATAGCGTGGTGATAAAATGAACAGACAGAATTTTGAAATGCTAAATTTTTTTATCAATAATGATGCATTAACGCTCAGAGAAATTCGCAATCAGTTCGCGCTTTCGCGGTCAACAATCATTAAGAATGTTCGTGATATTAACGAGTATTTGAATGGGATTGCCAAAATAAATATGAACGGGTCAAAGTTTTATCTGATCATTAACAATTATGCCGAAGTCGCAAAAATTCAAACCTTCTTTTTGAAGCGTGATTTGGATTTTAATGATCCAGATAAGCGGCAGGTGACCATTTTAAAAGAATTAATCAAACACTTATCAAACTATCTTGTGATTGACGATTTGGCGGATTCTTTGGCGGTTAGTCATGGAACATTGACCAATGACCTGAAAGAATTGAAAGCTAAACTAACGCCGTATGGTATTACGATTCAGGCCAAAACTAATCGGGGTATCCGGTTGGCGGCTGCTCGCGATTATGAATTAGCTGCTGTGACCAGAAATTTGGTTGGTAAGTACTATGAATTGGAGTTGACTTGGAAACAACAAACTGATGTGAAATTGGTTAACCTGATCAAGCAGCTTGATGCGAGTGACAATACGGTTAGTATGATTAAACGAAATATTGCGGTGGTCAAGTGGCTACAACAATACGATATCCGTATTGATGATCAGATCAAACATTATACGGTGGTCGTTAATGATTCACAAACCCAACCGCTTCGTGAATTAGTAACGACGATTGTCGGACAGTCACTGACGACTACTGAGTGGGCCTTTATCGCTTATCCGCTTAGTATTAAGAAGCTGGGGATTGATGATCCACAATTAATTACAAGCGGTCTCAGTCAAATAGGCACACTAATGCAAGCTATTTTTCCAAAAATAAAGGCTCATCTCGACGTTCAGCTAGATTTTCAACGATTATTGACCGAATTGCAATATCATTTACTGTTCTTAATCAATCGCGCGGTCTTCCATGTGGAAACTGAAAATTTCATTTCTAATGATATGCTGAATAAATATCCAGTTGCCGCTGAACTGGCTAGTGAGACTGTGGCTGCGTTATCGAGGCGATTACAGTTACAAATTAAGCAACAAGAAGTCGGTTATCTAGCCGTCTACTTTCAAATGGAACTGGAAGAATATATGATGACACCGATTATTCATCGCATTGCGTTAGTGAAGCCTTTCAGTGAGAGCATGAAAAAGTTCTTGAGTGAGCAGTTGACTACCATTGTTGATGAAGACTTACAAATTGATGTTTTTAACTCTGAAGAAGCCTTACGGAAGAGCCCTGAAAAATATTTGCTGATTTTCTCCAATCAATTGATTACCGAAAATGAGTTGATCCAGCGTGCGCCGGTCATTCACTTTAATTCAATCCTTAATCAGGGGATTCTCAGACAGCGATTGCAGATTTCGTTGGTCGCAGATGCCATCAGTCAAGGATTATGTCAGTTCACAGTGACGCATTTTAACAAGGCAATCAAGTATATGAATGCCGTTGAACAACTCATTGAGTCCGAAATTGATAAAGGCCAATTGCTGCATTCTTTTATTGCCGATTGGAAAGCTCGAGAGCGTAAGTCGAGTAACATTTTCGGTGATGGGGTTGCTTTACCACATGTTATTGATAACTCGGGCTTGAAACGAATTCTAGTGACAGTGGGACTATTCAAAATGCCGACGAGTTTTGATGGTCAGAAGGTTAGGGTTGTCTTTTTAGTCGCAATTCCGAAGCAACTGGATGCAAATTTGAGTCGCGTGTTGTCTCAAGTTTATGATTTAATAAGAAGTATTGCAGCGAATGGCAATATTTATAATAATTTGAAGAATTATGATAGTACGCGCTCAATTATTCAGTTAATGGAGGCAATATAATGTTAATTTATTTCGGGATATTATTAGTTGGGGCATTTTTATTGCAGGGATTGTTAGGATTACATCAGATTAATAGTTTTTCACGAACTTTTCACCATCTGCGAACCTTAGCACCGGTCGCAATTGGTAAAAAGCCCAAAAAGTTTCGTTCTGGCACATTGATCTTAATTGCTGTGAACTCACAAGGGACCATTTTGGAAGCGCAGATGATGAAGGGTGTGACTATTTTTGCCACGTTCAAAGAGATTAAATCTCTGAAAAATCAGAATTTAGCAGAAGTTGCGGCATCCTATTCAACATTACGTGAATTTGATAAATTGACCCGCGCTTGTATCTTAGATGCCTATAAGAATTTCATCAACTACCGGACGAAGCAATTGGCGCCAAGTGAATTCGATTCGTCAATCAAGATTTGGAGCCTACCAATGGTTGAAAAAGCGAAGTCGATTTTTTATAAACTGACGATGGCTCGTCGGCATAAACAAATGAATGATTGAGGTGAACATAATGAAAATAATTACTGATCTCGCATCCGGTTTTATGGGACTTTTTCAGAGTGGTGGTAAGACGTTCGTTGGCTGGATGTCCTCCATCATTCCAGTTGTCCTGTTACTGTTAGTCTTAATGAATGCCATCATTGCCTTCATCGGGGATAAACGAATGGCTAAGTTGGCGAAAGCGTCATCCAAGAATCCAGTGACACGATATTTGATTTTACCATTTGTTTCAGCGTTCATGTTAGGAAATCCAATGGCCCACTCAATGGGACGCTTCTTACCGGAATATTATAAGCCAAGTTGGTATGCAGCAATTGCGCAATTCTGTCATACCAGTAATGGTGTTTTTCCACACATTAATCCCTCAGAATATTTTATTTGGTTAGGAATTGCACAGGGGGTTCAAAAACTAGGCTTAAATACGATGGACTTAGCTGTTCGGTATTTGTTGGTCGGGCTTGTGATGAACTTTATTGGTGGATGGATCACCGACTTTACAACGGCCTATGTTTGTAAACAACAAGGGATTACACTGTCTAAGACTGTCGATTTAGATGGATAAGTGAGGGATAGATGATGAGTAAAGAATATCATAGCATTCGAGTTGTTAAAGGTGCAGGTGGCTGGGGCGGCCCACTTACGATCACACCAACTGCTGACAAAAACAAATTTATTTATGTTACCGGTGGTAATCGACCTGCAATCGTCGATAAAATTGCCAAATTGACTGGGATGGAAGCGGTCGATGGCTTTAAAACGGCGATTCCAGATGAAGAGACTGCGCTGGCAATTGTTGATTGTGGTGGGACCCTGCGTTGTGGCATCTATCCTAAAAAAGGAATTCCGACGATCAACGTCTTACCAACTGGGAAAAGTGGCCCATTAGCACAGTTTATGCGTGAAGATAATTATGTTTCGAACGTGGACGTGGATCAAATCACGTTGTTAGGGACCGAAGATGATGTTCCGGTTCAAACCGTGAAATCAGCTGAACCTGTAGCTGCGGATACTGAGTCACAAACAGCAACAGAAGGTATTGATCAATCAAAAACGTTAACGCAACAGGCTCAGAATCCGGGAGTCTTAACTAAAATCGGGATTGGTGCTGGACGAGTGGTTTCGACGTTCAACCAAGCGGCTAAGGATGCGGTGCAGACCGTTATCAACACGATTATCCCGTTCATGGCGTTTGTGGCGCTTCTAGTTGGGATTATCAACGGTTCAGGTATTGGGAAAGTATTTGCCAAAGTGATGGAGCCGTTAGCAGGTAACGTGTGGGGCCTTATGATTTTAGGACTGATTTGTTCACTGCCATTCTTATCCCCACTATTAGGCCCTGGCGGCGTTATCGGACAAGTGGTCGGCACTTTGATCGGTGTTGAGATTGGAAAAGGTAATATTCCACCACAATATGCCTTGCCTGCATTGTTTGCGATTAATACGCAAAACGGTTGTGACTTTATTCCCGTTGGTTTGGGGTTGGCTGAAGCGGATGCTAAGACGGTTGAAGTTGGGGTTCCATCAGTTTTGTATAGTCGGTTTATTAATGGGGTCCCACGGGTGTTTGTTGCTTGGATCGCTAGTTTTGGATTATATACAAAATAGTATTATTTTTTGAGGTGATTATCATGATGACGAAGAATCAAACGATTTTTGAGACACAAGTATTAGAAGTTGGTGCTGAGACGCCAGATTTCAAATCGATTGGCATGGCAATTTTATTTGGTAATGAAGCACCGGACGCGTTGCGACCATCTTGCTTTATTATCAATGTCAAGCCCTTGCAAGACACGATTAAACCGGGCATGAGCTTGATAATCGGTAATCAGACATATCAGATTACGGCGGTTGGTAATGAGGTCCAAACCAATCTTGGGCGTCTGGGACATACGGCGGTTTGTTTTACAGGTGAAACGACTGCTAAACTGCCAGGCTCATTGTATGTTGAACAAGCAGACTATCCTGATATCAAGGTTGGCAGCCAAATCAAAATTGTGAAGGCTTAAATGATAGCGCTTGCTATGAGCGACCTATCAACTGTGAAAAGTGTATTAGTTAGAAAAGACTTTGTCGGCAAGACAGCTGCAAAGTCTTTTATGCTTTTCGTAATCATTGGATAGATCTGCTACTTCGGCATGCTTGACTTGTCATTCGCGCCTCTCAGTGGAAAGACGCGACCTCTAAAAATGGATAATAGTGGCTACAATTAATTTAGGAAACAAAAGCGTTTTTTCTAGTGAGATGAACTTAGAATGTTGTTGCAATACATAAAAATGAGTGTTCACTCATATTTTCATTGACAGCAAGCTTTAGCGGTTTTATACTAAAGTCAATAAATGAGTGAGTGAACACTCACTTTTGAAAGAAGGGGTTTGAGATGACAACGAATTATGTGGTTGCACAACAAGTTAGCAAGAGTTTTGGGCGACAACAAGTTTTGAATCAAATTGACTTAACACTGCCATCCGGGATGATTTACGGCTTGATTGGGCCATCTGGTGCTGGGAAGACAACCTTGATTAAAAGTATTTTAGGCATGGAAGCGGTGGATTCGGGCACCGTGGATGTGATGGGCACGCGGATGCCTAATCGGGCGGTGATGGCGCAAGTTGGTTATATGGCGCAAAGTGATGCGTTGTATGAAACGCTAACTGCCCGTGAGAATCTGAAGTTCTTCGGCCAGTTGATGTCAGTGCCTAAGCAGAAGTTAGTCCAAATGATTGATTATGCAGCGGGATTGGTCGATTTAACAAGTCAATTGGATCAGCGGGTCAGTGGTTATTCTGGTGGGATGAAACGCCGGTTATCATTAGCAATCGCACTGATTCAGGATCCGCGATTGCTGATTTTGGATGAACCGACCGTCGGAATCGATCCGGAATTACGGCAACAAATCTGGGCCGAGCTGAATAAGTTAAAAGCTACGGGCAAGTCCATGTTGGTGACGACCCACGTAATGGATGAAGCGGAACGGTGCGACTATTTAATGTTGATTCGTGGCGGGATCGCGTTAGCTCAAGGGACGCCCCGTGATTTGAAACAACAGTATGATGTGGCCACAATCGAACAAGTCTTTTTGAAAGCGGGGCGGATGCAAGATGCGAACAATGGCAATCGTTAGACGAGTTTTTAAACAACTGTTACGAGATAAGCGGACGTTAGCCTTAATGTTTTTGGCACCATTACTGATTATGACGCTGATGTATTTCTTATTTCAAAACAACACGACGCAAGTAGCGAGCTTAGGCGTTCATCATGTGGACCAATCCGTGTTTAACGTGATCGATACCAAAAACGTGACGATTCATCATTATGATAGTTCACAGGCACGGAAAATGATTAAGCAGCATGATTTAGATGGCTATTTGACTCAGAAAAATGGTCAATTGACGATTACTTATTCAAATAGCAATCCAACCAACACGTCTTTAATTAAAGCGAGTTTACAATCAGGATTAGTTAAGTTGAAAATGAAGACGCTGGTGACCGTTACTAAGAAACAGCGCGCGGCCCTCGAATCGCAACAAGCCGCTTTGAAGAAGCTGACAGCAGCTCAGACACAAGCAACGGTGACGAAGCTTAAAACTGCCATTGCACAAGCCCAGGCACGCGGTGACCAGGCAACTGCTGAGAAATTACAAAAGCAACTCAAGCAGGCCACAGCCACGACGTCTAGTTCGACTCAGTCAGCTAAAGCAACAAATTATACGACTAAGTCTCATTATATTTATGGCAGTAGTGATTCGACCTTTTTTGAAAATTTCCTCCCAATCTTTCTGGGGTTCTTCGTCTTCTTCTTTGTTTTCCTAATCTCGGGAATTTCGCTACTGAACGAACGGACTACTGGCACGCTCAGTCGGTTGTTAGCGACGCCAATTCGGCGCAGTGAGATTATTTGTGGCTATTTGATTGGTTACGGCTGTTTTGCCATCATCCAAACGCTAGTGACGGTCCTATTTGCCATCACGGTCTTTAAGATTCATCTAGTGGGGAGCCTGGGATTGGTCTTCCTGACGAATCTGTTGTTGGCGTTAGTCGCATTGACTTTGGGTATTTTTATTTCGACGTTTGCCAATTCAGAATTTCAGATGATTCAATTCATTCCGTTGGTGGTGGTCCCTCAGATTTTCTTTGCGGGATTAATTCCTGTTGACGGCATGGCCAACTGGTTACAAGTGATTGCCCACATTATGCCACTGTACTATGGCGCTGATGCGTTAACGGCAGTCGCAACTAAGGGGGCTGGATTTGCAGACATCGGCCTTGATTTGTTAGTATTAGTAGGATTCATGGTTGTTCTGACGATGTTAAATATCGTTGGAATGAAACGTTATCGAAAGGTGTGAGCGCATGGCACGACCACGGATACGAGATTATTTTCAACAAGACTTAGATCAAAATCAGAATATCACACCTAAGCAACGGGCCATCTTACAAGCTAGCCTGGACTTGTTTGCGGAAAAGGGCTTCGACCAGACGAGCACGAGTGACATCGCACAGCGGGCCGGCGTCGCAGAGGGAACGGTCTACCGTCGCTATAAAACGAAGGCGGCGTTGCGTGATGCGGTGTTAGCACCGATTGCAGCTAAGATTGTACCGATTTTGGCGAGCGACTTTTCTGAAGATGAATTGCATCGGCGCTATCCGAGCTTGCAGGCCTTTTTAACGGCAGTCGTCAACGACCGGATGCAGTTTGTCCAAAATAATCTTAAAGAACTAAAAGTGATTTTTGAGATGGCGGCGTTTGATGCGACGCGTCGTGAGCGTATTTTAAGTCAGATTGCGCCGCAAATGGTCCAGCAAGTCGGCAGTGTGCTCGACCAACTCAAAGCTGACAAATTGATGGTTGATTGGCCTAACGACTTAATCATTCAAACACTATTGTCCCAGGTGTTTGGCTATATTGCACGGCTGATGATGGGGTTTCCTGGAACGTCTTTTGACCGCGAACGAACTTACTTGATTGCGGTGCTAACGAAAGTATTGACGCCTGGTGAAAACGACCAGTTAGAAATTGACTAGTGTTTTTGCAACCATCAGCAGATAAAAATTTGAACAAGCGTTGGCGTGCGGACTGTGTTCGAGCGACAACGCTTGTTTTGTGCGGGTTGGGGTGACGGATGTTGGCAAGGTGGGATTGCTAATCTATGGTTTTAAACGTAAATAGTGGATGAATGATGGCATGAGCTTGCAAAATCAACAGCCGAGATACCTCAGTTTTCCATACTGAAGTATCTCGGCTATTTTGAGCAAAAATATAAGCCGCAGTCCGCTAGTCCGAACCCACCGTCAATTGCGTCAACAACTCAGATTGTAAATGGCTGAGGGTCGTCGTCATGTAGACCGGATAAGTGTCCGGATTGACCAATCGCTGGGTCGCACGTGGTAGTTCGGCAAGTTGGGCCTGCATGTTTGCTTGAATGGTTTGGACTGAGACGGCCGATGTTGTCGTCAGGTCAACGGGTTCAAGCAACGACCGAGCCTCGAAGTTAGTCAACTGTTGTTCACGATCGACACTGACTGGGTCACTATTGACGACCGTTAGTTCAGTTTGTCCGACGATGGTTTCTGAAGTTAATGCAATTAAATCTGCAAAGGCGCGCTGCGTGCCACGATGATAGAGTCGGTAGACTTGTTTTTGACCCGGAATCGTCAGCTTTTCACGACTGGCACTGACCTTGATTTTGGGTGCGATGTTGCCGTCCTGCTCGGTTGCAGCGAGTTTGTAAACACCGCTGAGCACGGGTGAGGAGGCGCTAGTAATCAGTTTTTCACCGATACCAAAATTATCGATTGGCGCACCTTCGTGTCGTAATGACGTCAGAATCGCTTCATCAAGGGCGTTAGAAATGGTGATTTTAGCGTCCGGAAAGCCCGCTTCGTCTAGTTGGGCGCGAGCAGCCTGAGAGAGTCTGGTGACATCACCAGAGTCGATTCGAATACCGACGGGTTCATGGCCCGCGGCACGGAGCTCTTTAAAGACGGTGATGGCGTTTGGGAGTCCGGAATTTAAGACATCGTAAGTATCGACGAGTAGCGCGCTATTATCCGGATAACGGTTGGCCCATTGCCGAAAAGCGGTCAATTCATCAGGAAAGGCTTCAATCCAACTATGCGCCATCGTACCGGCTACTGGAATGCCGAATTGTTTGGCAGCCAGAACGTTGGATGTACTACTGGCGCCACCAATCACAGCCGCGCGTGTGCCATAAATGGCACTATCGGGACCTTGTGCACGGCGGGCGCCGAATTCCATAATCGGTCGTCCGGCTGCTGCTTCGCTCAGACGACGGGCCTTGGTCGCAATCAAGGATTGGTGATTGACAATGTTGAGCAGTAAAGTCTCTAACAACTGGGCTTGATACAGTGGGCCGGTCACGGTGAGTAGTGGCTCGCGTGGAAAGACGGGTGTGCCTTCAGGTAACGCCTGTAGTTCGCAAGTAAGTTTGAAATTTGCTAATTCCGTTAAGAATTGCTCATCCCAAAGGCCTAATTGGCGGAAGTAGGCCAAGTCAGCATCAGAAAATTGACTATTTTGAAGGGCCTCAATCACTTGCTGTAAGCCAGCAGCAATCACAAAACTACCGTTATCAGGCACCCGACGATAAAAGAGGTCGAAGGTGGCGTTGGTGGTTGGCAAATCGTGATAAAATCCATTGGCCATCGAAAACTCGTATAAGTCAGTTAATAAAGATAAATTGCGCATTATGCATCGATCCCGTTGTTTGAATTTAGGTGTCTTGACACCTATGTGAAGTGAACCTAGTTTAGCATAGTTTGTTAATTGATGAAAGCTATTCTGCAAGTTTTCTGTTAGAATAAGCCTATCGAAATAGTGAGAAGGGTGAGTCATGACAGGAGCAGAACGGCGAGAACAAATTCGCGCAAAATTATCACAAGCACAGTCCCCAATCAGTGCCACGACGTTAGCAAAACAATTCGCAGTTAGCCGGCAGACGATCGTCGGGGATATTTCATTGTTACGGGCTCATGGTGCGGCAATTGCTGCGACCTTGCAGGGTTACCAGTTGGAAGCAACCAATCAGCCAACTGCCGTCCTCGTTTGTCGTCATTTTCCGAACGAGGCGACTAAAGAAATGGCACTGATTATTGAAGCCGGTGGCGTTATTAAAGACGTCGAAGTGGAACATCCGTTGTATGGCCGCTTACGGGGTGAATTAGAGATTCGTGAAATTGGCGACATTAATTTATTTATGGGGCGGCTCAAACAACTACAGGGGCATTTACTGTCTGAATTGACGGATGGTGTGCACAGCCATACGGTTGCTTATCAGACCCCGGAACAGTTAGCGGCCATCAAAAAGGCGTTGCGTGACGCGGGCTATTTATATGAAAATTAATGTCAAGACAAGGTCAATATTACATTGATAATTAAGCTGCGGTGCTCAATTTATTTTTGCAAATAAGTCTGCCATTATTCAACTGGTTCTGACTCATGACAAAAGCCACCCTGGAAATTCAATTTTGAATTTCCAGGGTGGCTTTTGCGTACTCGCTAAGTGGCGTCGTAACTAAGCTAAATCGCCGTTGAGAAACTGAGCTTGACCATCGCCAAAGGACCAATCTTCATAGCTATTCGTTGTAATATTAATCATCACATCTGCTGGCGCAATCCCAAGTTGCTGGTGTAAGTCGTGAACCAGAAGTTGGTAAAACTGCTGCTTATCTTCCACCTTGCGCGGGCTAGAAGTGAGACTGAACATTAAGAAAGCCGAGGTTCGTTCAAAACCCAGGCCGACGTCTTCAATAATCATTTCATCTGGGTCATGTTGCGTGACGATTTGATAACGGTCACGGGGCCGTAAGTGAAGCGCGGTACTAGCTGCGTGGTAAGCAATATCTAAGATTTGTTTGATTTCAGACTGTGAGCGTCCGCGAATCATATCAATGCGCATTAAGGGCAGGGTGAGACCTCCTAAAAGTTGATACATCAAGTATACTGCTGATTGGATCGCTGACGTAGTATCAAAGTGCGATTAGGACCATCTTGAATCACGATATCTGAACTGGGAACAGCCCAAGGCACGACTCAAATTGAGGATGATTGGTCAGTGCGAATCGCCTGATGCAATGGCTTTAGGAGTAGTAACGTGTACCCAATCAACAACAAGCTATTGACGATGAGTACCAGTCCGCCGTGGTGGGTGTTTTGGAAAATAATGGTGAATAATAGCGTCCCAATTGGCATAATCGAGCTATTGACGGTTGTCATGGTTGCCACGACTCGACCCAAGAGCTGGGTAGGGACCGTTTGCTGTAAATAAACTTGAAAGGTGATGTTTAAAATCACGAGTGCTAAAGCTAAGATGCCCATGATGAGACTACCAATAATGGCATAGTTGGCCGCTGATTGTGACGTGCTGAATAGTAATCCTAGTAGACCGATTTGGATATCGATGACTAACACTGGCATCATTAACTTCCAAAAGAGTCGTTTTTGATTACCCGTTGGAAATATGCTCAGCATCAATCTGCCGAGTAGCATTCCAATGGCACTACCAGTCTCGAGAACACCCACGGGGCCGTTACTGGTATGCAGTTGGGCTTTGAGAATATAGGGTGTGCCAATCGTGACAGCGGTATAAAAGAAGTTCAGGATAACGCTGAGCAGAATCGTGAGTTTAATCATGGTTCGCGATTGCATGTAGGTAATGCCTAAACGAAAGCTTTTCAGTTGATCATGGTGTGATTGCGGTGCGATTTGTTGATTGCGTGGCTGATAGTGGAAATGCATCGTCAACATCACCCCGAAAGCTGCAATCGTTGCGATAATTTCCAAGCCAATAAATCCCGTAAAGCCAACGAAACTATACAGGCCGACGCCCAGTGCCGGTGATAGGATCGAAGATAAAGAAATAGCGCTTTGTGTCAGTGAGCTCAGCCGCTGAACGCTGTGGCGGTTCACAAGTTCGTGGATGGCAGCTGAGTAACACGTATCGTTGAGATTGGTCGAGATGGCGTCGACAATTAAGAATACGACAATTGGAATTAATTTGTTGTTTCCGATAAAAAAATTAATGCTGATGGCAAATAAAAACAGTGCTGTGATGCGCGCCAGCAAGCTCCCCGTCAGCACCGCTTTATGTGGGTAGGTATCTACCAAGTTACCGATGGGCACTAGACAGAGTAGACCAACGATGGGGGTGATCAGCATGTTGAGACCGAAGCTGATGGCAGAGTGGGTCTCGTCAAGTAACATCAGTCCGAGGCCAAAGGAAAACATCTTACCACTCAAGGAGCTGATGAAATTACTGATAAAGGCTTTGATAATTTGGGCGTTAGATTGGCGATTACTAATCATTGGCACTGATTCGGGACTAGGATTAGACATAGGGACTTCCTTTCAGCCTATTGCGACAATTGCAGACCAGCAAGTTATAGTTTTAATCTAATTCTAATGTTTTTAATCTGATTGTCAATTCTAGTCCTAAAGCGTCGTCCAATCAAAACAATCCGCAACAGTCAGAATACGAACTTCCGACTGTTGCGGATTGTGAATAAAGCTTATTGGATACCGTTTAGTTCAGTCTCACCTTGATGTAGTCATACGCTCCAGCAACAAACTAAGCAACGATGGCCGAGTTTCGCGCCAACAGCTCAGAACAGCTACCTAAAAGTAATCGATCAAAGCTGGTCGCGTCTTAACTAAGCTCGCGTCCAACCGGTCGATGGCGTTTAGGTCGCCCGTCAGTTGGCCATGCAGATAAGCCCGCCGCAGTGATTGCGACCCGAACAAGGCAGTGGTGAGTTGTTGAATCGAGAGTTTAATGTCAGCAGTTCCGGTCAGGTCAGTGCTGATGCGATTGAGCGTCACTTGGCCGTTTGCCCGTTGTAGTTCCCAGATGCCTTGATTAGCGGGCAACGTGGTGTCAGTTACGGCAAGGCGAATCAAGGATACGTCGGCGGTAAACGGGTAGCGTTTGATGAAGTCATATAAATCAACGATCCGCGCCATCATGTAAGGCTTGATCGTGACCTGCAAGGTATAGGGGTCAGCCAACAAGTCGAGGCCGTTCGTCGCACTGGGATCGTCATAACTAAACGTTTCAAAAGTCGTACCGTGTTTCGTGATAAAGTCGGCGAGTCGCTCGAAAGCGGTGGGGGTACTCGTCGACCACTCCTGAATGGCGAAATTAGTGGCTTGGCGTTCGTAAATCAAATAACCCTCAATCTTGGCGTCGGCATTCCGGTAAATCGCGACTGACCAATCATGCTTCAAGGTCAGATAGTGTTGCCACCAAGTTGGACGAATCAAGCCCCCGCGCTGATTTTGCGCTTGGGCCGCGTAAAAATCATTAATTAAGGCGAGGCCGTCATTGCCGTAGCGCGTCACCGTACCGGTCCAGTCGGTCGGTTTGATACGCGGCAGGTCATGTGCGGCCATGACTTGGTGGGCGTGGTCGAAGACGTGCTCGTAGCCAAACCGGCGATAGTAGCCGTATGCGAACGGTGCCAAGTAGGACAGGGTCACGTGCTCAGCCGCCATTTCGTTTAACGCAGCGGTCAATAACTGGCCTGCGCCACCTTGCCCGGCGTATTCGGGGGCACTCATGACGTCGCCAATGCCATTCATCTTGTAGGTCACGCCATGAAAATTAACGGCGAGGGGCAAGCTGTATAAACCACTGACCAGTTGTTCGTGGTCGTGACGGCCATAAATCCAGCCATGTTGATAACGATCCATGAAGAAGCGCCGCCGTTGTGGTGAATCTTGATTGTTAAACGCATATTGATAAAGCTGGTAGAACGCTTCCCGGTCGGCATCACTTGTTAAACGGTAGTCAGTTGTCATTTGAGCACCTCCATCAAAGTTTACGATAGGTTCAATGTTGACTATTCAGCTGCAACAAATTTGAAGTCCGCCCATGGTTGGAGCAACTTCAAACAAGGTAAATCACTCACAACGACGTGACCAACCACGTTGATACGGCCGGTATTTTCGAGGTCGCGACGGGCAATCTGTAATTCACCCTTGTATTGACCGAATTCATCGTTGTCGATCAAGACGTCGCCGGCATGGATGGCGTCCAAATGGTGAGCGGGGAAGTCTTCATCTTTGTAAATCACACGCGTTTGTGAAGACCGAATCACGTAATCCGAGAAATCACCACGATACGTTTGTGGTTGCGCAAAGAGCACTTTTTCTTCGACCGAAGACAAGTCGCTGACCGTATCGACGTGTAATAGTGGGTAAGGGCTGAAGAAGACTTCAGCTGCCGCTTTTAATTCAGCTTCGCTAGCGTAGGCGTTCCCAATCAAAACGTCGTCAATTAAGCCGGTCATCTTCAAATGTTGAACTTGAGCGGCAATTGGTAAGCCACGGTGGTCTTCAAGTGTGCACAGCCCATCTTGCATCGGCCATGGCCCATATGTGGCGGCATTCGATGAAACGAAGGCGGCGGTGTTCAGACCGTATTGCCGGTATTGTTCAGAAGTCTGAACAAAGTAATCGTAACCGAGGCCAGTGTATTGTTGTGGATAGAAGTTGTGTGATCCCAATAAGTTATCTTTGGCCGGGGAGTAGTCCATAATCGTATCGACATAGTGCGTCCCTTTAGACATGTTCACTTCAATCTTAATGCCATATTCATTATGCGTCATCCGGGCTTCTTCTTGACCCGTAAAGCCGAGGTCGAGTCGGACGCCCCAAGCACCTAAGTCATGGAAGAATGAGAGGTCATCATAGGAGACACCGAGTTGTTTGAACAAGTCGGGATTGACGTCGACCATCACTTGCAAGCCCAGTTGGTTCGCATAGGAAATCACTTTTTTGAAGTTAGCAACGACCGCGGCTTGATCCCCTTTGATTTCAAGTAGCGACGTGAAGACCCGCTGATAACCGTATTTAGCTGCCAAGTCCAGGTATGCGGCATCCTTTTCAAAAGTTGAACGTTCGGGATAAACCGAAACACCGAGTTTACTCATTTAAAATTCCTCCAAGTATTAATTAATTTCTGTATTCGCTTACATTATCGCACAAATAATTGGTCTGTACCAGCAAAACAGACAATTTGTTGGTACCAATTTTTGCCTGTCACTTGCTGCGGGATTATGATACGATTTGGGTATTAATAATTGGAGGCAACATGATGACATTTGAAGCAATTTTACCAGAGTTAAAAGCGGGTAAACGGGCAGTACGGACAGGCTGGGAAGGCACGGAATTATTTGTTGAATTGCAAGCGACGACGACCTTTAAAGGCGATCCGTTGAATCCCTACTTTTTGATTAAAACGGCGGATGAAGCCTATAGTATGTGGTCACCAACGGATTGTGATATTTTAGCCACTGACTGGCAATTGGTCGACTAATGCAATTTGAAGAATACGTGGGGCAAACGGTCCTGGTGACGGGCGCGGCATCTGGCATCGGTCTCGCACAGGCCCAAAGTTTTCTAGCGCAGGGCGCACGGGTGATTGCGATTGATCGCCAACCCCAACCCGCAGCTTTAGCAACGACGACAGCCTTGCATTACCAAGTCGCAGACGTGACGGACGCTGACGGTTTGACGGCGGCGATTGCGGCGGGAATTCAAGCCTTGGGCACACCATCAATCGTTTGCAATACTGCTGGCAAGTTGGATGGTTATCAACCAACACTCGCGACGGATTTAGCGACCTGGCAAGAAATCATTGCCACCGACTTGACCAGTCAGTTCATTGTGACTAATGCGGTGTTACCGGAGATGTTGGCAAAGCACCACGGTGTCTTTGTGAACATGGCCTCGATTGCTGGTTTGGTCGGTGGTGGCGGTGGGGCGGCTTACACCGCTGCGAAACACGCCGTGATTGGCTACACCAAACAGCTTGATTTGGACTATGCCAGTCAGGGAATCCGGGCCAATTGTTTGGCACCAGGCGCCATTGATACCCCGATGAACGCCGCTGATTTTGCTGGTGATGGCAAGATGGCGAAGTGGGTGGCGGATGAGACCCCTGCCAAACGGTGGGCCCAGCCGCAAGAAGTTGCGGACTTAACGTTATTTTTAGCGAGTGCCCACGCCGATTATATTCACGGCACCGTCGTTCCGATTGACGGCGGGTGGCTCGCAAAGTAGGGAGTGAACGCGATGGCTTGTATTTTTTGTCAGCCGCAACCGTATGTCTTAGAAAATGACTTAGCGGCGGCCTTTTATGACCTGCATCCGGTGAGCCCGGGACACCTATTGATCATCCCTAAGGCGCACTACGCGACGTATTTTGACGTTCCTGAAACGACACGGACGGCGATGTTAACGTTACTCGACCAAGCGAAAGTCATGCTCGATGAAGCACGGCATCCGGATGGCTATAATATTGGCATTAATGTCGATGCGGCCGCTGGACAAACGGTGATGCACTGCCATATTCATTTGATTCCACGCTACCACGGTGACGTGCCGAATCCAGCTGGGGGCATTCGCAAGATGCTGCCTCACGAGGCGCAGTAACATTAAAACGCTGATTGGATTTTAGTCATTGGTGCGGTCTAGATTTATCACGAATTAGGAAGTTACCAAATTAAGAAGTTTCCACTTAAGAAGTCAAACAAAGGAGCCACAACAAATGGCAGATATATTTGAAAAGGTCGGTCGGCCCGGCAAAGTCTTGTCGACGACACCGGTCTATCATGGGCCAATTTTTGATTTGGTCAAACAGACGATTGAAACGCCGGATGGCTTGGAAGTCAAACGTGACTTGATTCAACACGGAAATGCCGTGACGATTTTGGCGATTGCGGCGGATGACCAGGTCGTGTTAGGCTCAGAATACCGGGTTGGCCGCAACGCGGAGACCATTAGCTTGCCGGCTGGATTAATCAATCCGGGCGAAGATCCTTTAACGGCGGCAAAACGTGAGCTGCAGGAAGAGACGGGCTACGTGGCCCATGACCCGCAAGTGATGACCGAAATCAGTTCTTCAGAAGGCTTCACCAATGAGACGGTCAGTCTGATTTTGACCCACATCGACCCGAATGAACGGGCAGAACGGCATTTTGACGCGGATGAGTACGTCAACACGCAACTCGTGCCACTGGACAAGGTCATTGACTTACTTCGGCAAGGTCAGATTCACTCGGCCCAAGGCATCTGTGCCTTGACTTGGTATTTGAACTTTATCCGTAAATAGGAGTGTGAACGCGCATGGACTTAGATGAAAAATTTGCTTATATGGCGACTGGCCAACCGTACCGGGATACCGATGATGAGTTGACGGCCCTCCGTGACCAAGCGACCTTGACCACGAATGCGGTCAATGCGACGGCTGATTTAGCAACCAAAGAAACGCTGCTGCGCCAACTGGTCGGTTCAGCTGGCAAACGACCCTTCGTCAATCCTAATTTTCGGGTGGAGTTTGGGCGCAACATTCATTTAGGCGATGATTTCTACGCCAACTATGACTGTGTCATGCTGGATGGCGCACCGATTACGATTGGCGACCACGTCTTGTTGGGACCTAAAGTCGGGTTGTACACTAGTAACCATCTATTTGATGCGACCGAGCGGGTCAATGGCGGCTGCATCGCAAAGCCAATCACGATTGGCAATGATTGTTGGTTAGCCGCCAACGTGACTGTTTTACCAGGGGTCACGATTGGCGACCATACGATTATCGGTGGCGGTAGTGTGGTCACCCACGATATTCCAGCGAATGTGATTGCGGCCGGTAATCCGTGTCAGGTGATTCGTCCGATTACGGCCGCTGACAAGACCGGTTATACTGGGAAACAATTTAAATTATCATGATGAAGTCAAAAACAGCCACATTCTTAGGCATGTTCATGCAAAGAATGGGGCTATTTTTATACAGCTATGACCATAAAATCAAGGCTTGACCTTGATCCCAATCAGAGCAGCGGCCAAATAAGCAGCTTGTGAAGAATTGACGATCATACCGCGGGCTGCGGCAGCGTCGAGTTCGAGACGCTCAAACTTGCAAGTGCTCAGATCGATATTTTTAAGGGCAGTATCGTTGAAGGCAACTTGGTCCAGGTCGCATTCGTTAAATTTGACGCTCGCCAACCGATTGTTCATAAAGCTGGTACCGTTCAGGCGACAGTTCGTAAAGGTCACGGTTTTGAACCGCATATCGCATAACATGGCTAAGTCGAGTTGGCAGTGGTCGAAGGTGACATTATTGAGTGCGGCCTCGTTTAAATCGATGCCGACCAGCTTACAATCCTTGAACTCAACGCGCAGCCAGCTCGCTTTTTCAAACTGGCCATTAGAAAAGTCACAGTTGGTAAAGATGGAATCGGTCAGGTCAAGTCGTTCAAAACGACTCGCCGTAAATCGAACTTTTTCAAAACTAACGTGGTCCAGCATCGGGTGCTCGATGCGCTGTTGGCTAACATCTTCTTCACTGACTTGAATATTGCTCAAGCTACGGTCTTCATCTTGTAACAGATCAAAAAAGGAGCCACGCGTTAAGTCTGCTGGAATAATGCGGGGAGCTTGCATAAAGGACACCTCATTCGTTTGATTTTAGGTATTTTCGCTAAAAAAGAAGCCTGCAAGAGGCTCCTTTTGCGTGTTATTTAAAGTAGTTCTCGAGAAAGATAGCGACCCCGTCTTCGTCATTCGACAACGTGTCAAAATCAGTCGCAGCTTTGACCGCCGGAATTGCATTTGCCATTGCCACGCCGACTTTGGCAGCGGTTAGCATCCCTAAGTCGTTTTCTTCATCACCAAAAGCCATGAGATTATCATAGTTTTCATCAAAGTGACCAAGGAGCTGCTTCAACCCACTGGCTTTATCAGTATGTGGTGGCAGAAATTCCAACAACGTTCGCCGCGAAGGGACCACGTGGAAGAAGTCAGTGATTTGACTTGGCAATTGGGCTTGGACGGTTTTGGCATCCTTACCAGCGCTAACGACTTTGCCGAATAAATCATCATCGGGCAGGTCCGCAAAAGTAACGTTTTGAAACGGCATCAGGCCCTTCAAGAAGTCTTCGTACGGTGATTTACCGAGGTCGGTGATGGAATAGACTTGCTTTAAATCGATCACGTCCAAGTAGAAATGGTCGCGTTGGGCTTGTTCAAACAGCGGTTGTAGGTCCTTCTTGGTAACGCTCGTCCGTGCCAACACATCGCCGGTCGTATTCTGTTGCACGAGCCCACCATTAAAAGTGATGGCGTAGTCGCTCGGTTGTGTCAGTTCGAGTTGGGCCAAGTAGGGCTGAATCGCCTTAATTGGCCGGCCAGTACACAGTACGATGCGTTTGCCAGCCGTGTGGAGTTGTTTCAGGACGGCCTCGGTGCGTGGCGAAATCGCCTTGTCAGAAGTGAGCAACGTGTTATCTAAGTCTAAAGCAATTGTCGTAATCATTCTAGTCACACTTTCTAATTGAGATTTAAAATTGATTCGATTGTCGCACCCATTTTATCGACGGCAGCGACCCGATTATGACGAACGGGCGCCGTACGTAACGCAGTGACCGTTGGTGGAATCGGCGTTTGAATCAGGTCATGCAGTTGGTCGACCGCAGTCAGGCCATCGACCGTCGTAGATTCCCCCGTAATCGCGGTCAAAACGGCTTGCGGGAACTTGTACGGACTGGCCGTTGAAACGACCACCATTGGCCGCTGATCCTTAGTCGCATTGCGATACTGCTTGGCAACTGCGGAAGCGACGGCCGTATGTGGGTCAATCGTATAGTGATGGGCGTGATTTAAGTGGTGAATTTCGTCCTGATCCTGATTTTCAGTCACGAAGCCCGCCCAGAAGTCAGCTAAATTGGCGCGCATTTCCGGCGTAATCGTATAGCTGCCCTTAGTTTGTAAGTCTTGCATGAGTTGGGCCGTTGCCAGTGAATCCTCACCTGTCAGATAGAAAATCAAGCGTTCCAAATTACTGGAAACCAGGATGTCCATTGAAGGCGAACTCGTCAAATAAAACTCACGATTTTTATCATAAGTCCCGGTGTTGAAAAAGTCTGTCAGGACATTATTACGGTTTGAGGCACACACTAATTTATGAATTGGCGTGCCCAATTGTTTGGCATAGTAGCCAGCTAAGATGTCCCCAAAATTCCCAGTCGGTACACTGAAATTGACGGCATCGCCATTTTTGATGTGACCCTGATGAATCAATTGGGCGTAAGTGTAGACGTAGTACGCCACTTGCGGGAAGAGCCGGCCGATGTTGATCGAATTCGCACTAGAGAATTGATACTGGTGGTCGGCTAAACGTTGGCGCAATTGCGGGTCGTTCAGTAACTGTTTGACCGTCGTTTGCGCTTCATCAAAATTACCGTTGATGGCAACAACGTTCGTATTGTCACCAGTTTGGGTAATCATTTGTTGCTTCTGAATCGCGCTGACCCCGTCCTTAGGGTAGAAGACGATGATCTTCGTCTGGTCGACATCCGCAAAACCAGCCATGGCCGCTTTACCGGTATCTCCAGAAGTCGCTGCTAAAATAACAATTTCGGATTCCAAGTGGTTCTTTTTGACGGCAGTTGTCATTAAATGCGGTAAAATTTGCAGTGCCAGGTCCTTGAAGGCAATCGTTGGTCCATGAAACAATTCAAGGTAATACTGGTTGCCGTGCTTCGTGACCGGCGCGATGGCGGGGTCATCAAATTGATCGCCGTACGCAGCATCGATGCAGGCGTGCAGTTCTTCAGCGGTATAGTCGGTGAAGAAGAGCTTTAGGACCTCATAAGCCACTTCTTGATAACTCATATTGGCAAGTTGCTCGAAGTCAAAGTCGGCGATCGGAAGGGTGACCGGAACGAACAAACCACCATCTGGCGTGAGGCCTTGCAAGACGGCCTGTGATGACGTCATAGTGTGGCTTGCAGTTTCCCGGGTACTGCGATAAAGTGTGTTCATAGATAACGTCCTTTCAACTGATTTTGACTAAATCATACACTAAAAATACGACGAACGGGGACGTTTTCACCAAAATCATCAGGATAATTTTAGTGAATTGGTTACAAAATCAGACGTGTTGTGCTGGTTAACTTGTCATGAATTATGATTAAAACGTGTTATTTTACAAGTTCAAGTGCTGCCAGCTGGGACCCGCTGGAAACAGTGCGAGCTAGCGTAAATTTTCTGTTGTGGCTGCGTCCTATTCCGGCTTCCAGGCATTTCTGACAACGCTGGAACGCGATGGACACAGATTTAAACCGACAACCCACGTCTTAAATGCTGGTCTTCCACTAACCAAGCCAAAGACGCTTGCTAAGTGGAATTTCATCGCTGAGCATTGTCAGAAACGCCTTCCAGCCGGGGATAGTATTCGAAAGGCAGACATGTGCGAAATCAACTTTTTGTCGAATTAGTCGTTGGTTCCTTGATACATGGAAATTTTGATATTCAACTGTTAGACTGGCTCTAACAATAACTAAACTTTTTACCAGCGCTTAAAGACTTCCGACAAGCGGTTTTACTGAATTTACCAGTATCTTCTCTAGTCGTCTGAGATAACCAAGTCTTGAATTCTAAACGAAGGTATTTTGTCGACTAAGTTCAACACCAGTTGCCATTGAAACTAATATCGTTAAGCTAAGTGACTTATATTTAAGTAATCTTCACAGAATTCAACTGCCTTAAAGCATCAATGATACCGATTAAAAGTTTGTCTGAAGGACCAGGCGCCTAATATTCAGTGGTCAATTGCACCCAGATAGGTGGCCGTTCATCTGCCATTCGAGCGGGTTCCCGACTGTAGGGGCTGGCGGACAATGCTCAAGGGCGAAATTCTTCTTGTCCGGGTGGTCTTCCCGGGCTAGAAGAAGACTCGTATTTGAAATTGCGCAGTGCTTTTCTGCGTGAGTTCAAATCGATGTCCGCCCTGTTCCAGCGTTGTCAGCCAGCCCCGGAGGTCGGAATAGGGCGCGCCTCCGCCGACGAACAGCAATCCAACTTAGCACGTTTCAATCATCATTAATGCTAAAGAATAACCAACACAACGCGTAAAATAATGTAAACGATTACAGAAAAGGAGATTTATTCAATATGCAACTAGCTGGAATTAGTCATCGTCCTGAAAGCGAAGATACCGCGGTACTGGCGGACCATCAGTTACAGGTCCGGATTCAAACGGCGCGTGATGACATCGCTCAGGTCGAACTTTTATTTGCGGATTCCTATTTATGGCAGGAAGGGACCACCGACTTGCAGCGGATGGCCTTAGCGCCTGGATTGGCAACGCAGAGCAATCAATATTGGCAAGCCACATTGACCGTTCCGACGAACCGGGTCGTGTATGCCTTCCTATTAACGGATACGGCCGGTCGGACAATCGGTTACGGGGAGGGCGGCTTTTTTGCGGATGATCCCACCAATTGGCAGACGGTCGCCAATTATTTCCACATGCCTTATTTACATGTGAGCGACGCGGAATTACCGCCTGCCTGGGTCAAGGATACTGTCTGGTACCAAATCTTTCCAGAACGCTTCGCGAATGGTGACGCCCACAATGATCCCGCTGACGTTCAACCCTGGGGTGCGGGGACGGTCAAACGGGACTCGTTTTACGGTGGCGACTTAGCCGGCATTACTGAACACTTGGATGATTTAGCGGCACTGGGTGTCAATGGCCTCTATTTATGCCCGATTTTTGCCTCACCGTCCAATCATAAGTACGATACGATCGACCACTTTGAAATCGACCCGCATTTTGGGACGAAGGCCGACTTTCAAGCACTGGTCGAAGGGGCCCACGACCGCGGTATGCGTGTGATGCTAGACGCCGTGTTCAATCATTTTGGCGAACAATCACCACAGTGGCAAGATGTCATCAAACACGGGCAACAGTCGCGCTTTGCTGACTGGTTCCATATTCATGGCTGGCCAGTGGGACGTGATCCGCAGACCCACCAATTGAATTATGAAACGTTTGCAACGGGTGCTGCTATGCCAAAGGTGAACACCCAAAATCCGGCCGTTCAGGCTTATCTAATTGATGTGACCAAGTACTGGGTCGAACAGTTTGGCATCGATGCTTGGCGCTTTGATGTCGCGGATGAGGTCGACCATGGCTTTTGGCGTCAGCTGTGTGGGGCCTTACGGGCAGTCAAACCCGATATTTATCTCTTGGGCGAATCGTGGCACAGCAGTCAAGCGTTGGTCGGTAACGGTCAATTCAATGCGGTGATGAACTATCCGTTGACCCAGCCAATTTTGGCGCTATTTAATGGTAAGTTGAGCTTGTCAGACTATGTTGGCAAGACTAATCTGGAGCTGATGATGTATCGCCAACCCAACCAGCAGGCAATGTTCAACGCACTGGATACGCATGATACGCCGCGGTTGCTGACGACGTTACATGATGATCTCACGAAGTTTAAATCAGCATTGGCACTACTGATGTTATTGCCTGGGAGTCCCTGTGTCTATTATGGGACCGAAGTAGCAATGGTTGGTGGTGCTGATCCGGACAATCGGCGGTGCATGAACTGGCATCCGGATGACCAAGCGCAACAAGTTCGTGAGTTTGTGACCGCACTGATCAAGTTCCGGCGGCAACAGGCGGACTTCTTAGCAGCTAGTACGCTAACCTGGTCGATTGAAGACCAGTGCTTGACGTTGACCCGCACGGACGCTGAACAAACGATTACCGGCCGTTTTAACCTAGGTACGACGGCCGTGGCCGCAACCACGACACCTGCATCACTAATGGCGGCGGGCGTCGTTGGTGGTCAGTTGACGGCTGGCGGATTTGAGCTGACTTTGGCCTAAGGTTTGGACTGAGTCGGCTGATAAAAAAACGAGTTGAAAATGGTTTTGCAGGCTGAATTAAGGGCCTCAAGACCATTTTTCTTGCCTTCAACGAGGATAGTTAAGGCTTGGCGGGTGACTGCACTTTAAGACGTAATGGCGAAGCAGATGGTGCCTAATGTTGGGGTGTCACGCCCTTTGGTCAAGTTGACTAAAATTATCTGGTCAGTAGCATGAGCGGTTAAAGGCTGATTAGCACATTTTTGCACAAACCGGTCACTGAAGGGTACGTCTTGCTGATGAGCGCAAAATCGTGTTGAACCAGAGCGGGGTGGGGGTAAAAGTTGGCAATAAAAAACGCCTAGAATGACTTCTAGACGTGACCTGAGTTAACCTTTATTTGGCAGCTTCAGGCTTGATACCGCGGCCTTGAATGAACTCGATGACAATCAAGACCACGTAGCAGATTAAGACGATGCCTAACAGATTAGTCGTCTTAACGGTGCTGGATAACCAGTAATATTGCCAGTCTTGATTATTAAAGACCCACCAAACTAACAGCCCGGCTAAGGCACCTAAGGTATTCATAATTGCAATAAAGAAAATGTTGCCGTTTTGTTTTTGGCTTGCCCAGTAAGCGGAGAGGATGGCCATCCAGACACCCCAGACGATCAGACCAACCACAACGACCCAATAAATCAGTGATGCGATCATGCGTACGCCTTCTTTCTACAAGTTAATAACTTTATTTTACCATGAATCCGCTAACATTGGCACCGTTTCCAGTGATTATTTTCACAATCTACTCTGTGAAGATTAGGGGTGAATTTGTTGGATTACTTGTTATTTGGGAGCGGATTATTTACAATTAGAACATAATAATGTAATTGAGAAAGGGTTGGCAATCAATGACTTCTGCATGGAATTGGATTGGAATCATTGCTTGGATCATCGTGTTGGCGTTAGTTGTGTGGGTCTTTCACCATATTCGCGTCCGGCGCATCAAAATGATCGTAGAGCGTAAGCACACATTTGAATGGGGAAATCTTCTTATTACCGCTGTCGAATTAATCGTCAGTCTAGGATTGCTAGTTGGGATGGGCTACGTGACGTTCAGTAATCAAGTCAACCTCACCGATTCAAAGGATGTCAAAGTTTCATATTCGGTCGAACCACTCGTGTTGCGTGTCGGGACAAACGGCTCGTATTACGTCACGGTTGACCGTGGCACGACCAAGAAGCCGGTTCACATTTACAATTACTGGGTCGATGGCGCCAAGTACACCGTTTCTAGCAATAAAGCAACGGTCGTGACGAATCTGTCACAGGTTAAAGTGGCCGATGCGGGGATTCCGTGGTCGCAGAAGCAATTGGCCAAAGAAGACCGGAAGCATGAAAAAGCCTATGCCATGAAATTGACGGCGACCTATCAACCGTCGTTCTGGAACGGTCTCGGCATGCACGTTGGCCATCAAGCCATGACGCGCTGGTTGATTCGAGTCCCTGCACAGTCGTTCATCAATACCGCGGATGTGCAAACTAATTAATAATCTGATTGAGAAAATGAATCGAACCTTGTGCTTTTTGGTAGCCAAGATTCGATTTTTTTCATACACTTATTAAAAGTTGTTAAATATTCACAACACCACGCTTTTTTTTGGATTCTTATCATAAATGTAGGGTAAAATGAAATTGTTATATTTTTATAGACTAATTAATTTATCTGCTTAATCATATGACTGAGAGAAGGAAAAATTTGATGATTAACGAACCAACAAGTAGTCCACTATTTGTTTGCGGTATCATTGGTGATTCAACGGCCATGGTTCTTAACAAATGCCTAACCGGACCGTTTAAAAATCGTTATGACCTGGTAACGGCACCAGTGACGACGCGGGCCACATTGAGTGAGTCCGTTAGTCAAATCGCACAATTACAAACTGGATTAAAAACCATTATTTCCAAGCAATTGGGGACCATCCAATTGACGATTCCAGCACTCGCAGCATTAGAACTACCAACAAGCTTGATTAATATTTATTATTTACTAGAACCCGTGGGTGGGCAATTATTGACCAAACGGCCCGCTTATACCGAGGCTGTCTCGGACGGTGCGGTTCGCGTTCCCTTAACAGAATTGACTTGGGCGAATAGTTTGCCGCGGGTCATGCAAGCCAAGCGTTTTTTGCAAACTGGGGCGTTCCCAACTGCTGAACAGCGCTTGGATGGATACGAAGTTGCGAGTGAACCGCAGTTTGAAATCGTCGGTTGACATTTCAGTGGCGACGTTGTAATTTAGTACCAATGTAAAAATGGAATGTTGATGAGAAGAGTAGCCGGTCATGGATGTTCAGCGAGTCAAAGAAGTGGTGAGATTTGACGATCAATGGCTGGTGAAGATGAACTCGGAGTTGGCTAACGGTTGACGCTGTTAGTCCGGATTGACCACCGATAGCCTGGTTGAACGTGACGATTAAGTTGCGCGAGTGACAGGCAGCTGTAATGTAGGTGGTACCGCGGAGTATAAACTTCGTCCTTAGAAGATAAACTAAGGGCGAAGTTTTTTTGATGCATTTTAATGAAAGAAGGACGATGGAATGGATAAGGCAGCATTTATTAAGCAATATGCAACGACTCGGCAACATACGGATTCACTCAAATGGGACGCGCTACAAACGCGTTATGGGGATGCGGATCTGTTACCAATGTGGGTCGCAGATATGGAGTTCAAGGTACCCGAAGCAGTCACGCAGGCCTTGCAGGAACGGGTCGCGCACGGTGTCTATGGGTACTCGATTACTCCAGATTCATATTATCAAGCCTTGATTAACTGGCAGAAGACCCGCCACTGTGTTGACCTCCAACGGGACTGGATCCGTTTCGGCAGTGGGGTCGTCAACTCACTGTATGCACTGGTCAATATCTTGACGCAACCGGGTGATGGCGTCCTGATTTTGACGCCGGTCTACTATCCATTCTTCAACGCTGTCCGGGATAACCATCGTCAACTCGTCACGTCTGAATTACGCAATGACCAGGGCCATTACACGATTGATTTTGACGATGTGGAACGCAAAATCAAAGCCAATGAGGTCCGCTTGTTTATTCAGTGCTCACCGCATAATCCGGTCGGCCGCATCTGGACGGAAGCGGAACAGACACGCTTGTTAGCGTTATGCGAACGATACCACGTCCTCGTCATTTCTGATGAGATTCATCAGGACTTAGAAATTGACCGGGCAGCCCATCCGTTCCAGTCGGCACTGTCCGTTGCGGATGGGCGCTTCAATGACCGGCTAATCGTGGTCAACGCGCCATCAAAGACGTTCAATATTGCGTCATTGTTAAACTCGCACATCATTATTCCAAATTCTGAGTTACGGCAGCGCTACGATGATCAGATTGGCCGTTTCAGTCAGACAGAAATTAGTGTGTTGGGGCAGGTCGCCGGCAAAGCCGCCTACCAATCTGGCGCCGAGTGGCTAGACCAAGTGTTGGCCATCATCCGCGATAACTATCATTATTTGCAAACGACTTTTGCCGCTCAGGCGCCGAAGTTGGTATTGTCAGAGCTACAAGGTACTTATCTGACGTGGCTAGATTTACGAGCTTATGTCCAGCCAGAAAATGCTAAAGCCTTTATTCAAGATCGATGTCATATCGCGGTTGATTTTGGGGAATGGTTCAGTCCAGCTGATAAAGGCTTTGTGCGGATCAATCTGGCCACTGATCCTAAGAACGTTCAGGAAGCAGCCAAACGGATTGTTGCTTGTTTAGCTTAAAGCTTATCAAAAAAATTCCGACACCAGCGTGTTGGAATTTTTTAGCGACTTTTATTAGTGACGGTACGTTGTTTGAGCAATCGGCGTCGATTGACTTCTCGGCGGATGAAGGAGTAAGCAATCAAGCCCAGTGCCAATACGCCGATAATAATTGCAGTCTTCACGAATCCGAAAATCCAGAAAAACACCGCAATAGCAAAGGTACAGTAAACGATTAAGAACATGGGAGCCCTCCTTCGATCGAATGGTTAAGTTATTTTATAAAACCATTGTATCGAGAAAAAATAGCTATCCCGTGATTGAAATTTGAATTTTCTGTTAAGGATTGCAGGATTATCCCCAAATCGGCTTGATTTGTGCTGACCATGACTGACTAGTTAGAATTCTAATCGACATGTGCGCAGGACAAGCATGCGTGAGCCAATTAATTAGTCATGAATTATGACCGAGGTAAAACCATGATCAGTCCCGAAAGTGTCGATGTAGTCGCCGTTCGTTGGCCTGGGCTAATTGTTCAGTCGTCAGTTGATAGGTGGTGGCAGCTTGAAGTTTTGCTAATCCGACCTGAATTGCGCCTAACTGGGTGGTATCACTAGCTTGAGGGCCTAACTTTTCCGTGAGGGTCGATAATAGCGTCAGTTCAGGTTGGAGCGTTTCTGCAACTTGCTGGTCGTATTGCGATTGGCTTAGACTGTGGGTTTGCCAACGCGTCACCCGGCTCAGTAAGTTCAGCATTTGATTGGTTAGTAAGTTCAGTAAATAGTCCGTTTCTTGATTCGTTAGGGTCATCAGCAGGACCTCCAATAATAAAGTAAGCTCACTCAAATATTAGCATGAGTAAGGTCAATTTAATTACTATTTTAATAATTTCGGCCGAAATGTGTTGATTTTGAGTTTCAATCGTCTTTTAGTTTGTGAAGCGTGCTACATTATCAGTAATTGAATGAAAGGAGTGAGCAATGATGATTGGGCATATTACAGCAATGCGACCCGATTATGATGTCGGCATCTTGACTGATTTTCACGGTCGGCACTTTAAATTTCGACTCACGGCGGTTCAACCCGCGAGCGCCTTGCATATTGGTGCGGAGTTTTTCTTTGATCCGCAGTTGACAGCAGCCGGTTTAGTTGCGGTGCAATTACGGTACCAGCACCACGATGGCACTTGCTTGTCAGTGCGGCCACCGACTGAAGTGGACCAGCCAGTCGTCGTCAGAATCGGTGAGTTAGTCTTGAACGTTGATGATATTCAGTACTATGCCTTGACGACTGATCAGGCTGAGATTCGAAACGGATACGCGTCATCTGCTCGGCATCTCGTCATCAAGATGCGGGGCGGCCGCCAATTCATCTTCTATAATTGGGATGGTGTCAATATTGATGATGTGGTCACAAAGCTAGCGACGTTACATACTGTGCAACGCCAATTTGGTTGAAAGGCAGAAATCAAAAAAGACGTCCGTTTCATACAGCCAGGGCTGGTGAAATGGGCGTCTTTTGGTGATTCAAGCGTCTCGGTTGCTGGCAACGGTGTGAGCAGTTGATTGCTAGCGAGCAAGACTTTAAATGGTTAGTGTTGGCGGTCTTTAAAAATAAAGAGCTTGCTGAAGAACCAGTTGAGTAACACGATAATAATTTGGTCGATTAATTTCACAAGCAGACTGTTGCCGTGCAGGACGGAAATCCCGACGATCATAATTCCTTGGTCAACAAAGTAGCTGAGTAGCCGAAAGCCGAAAAACGAGGTCATTTCGGCTAACACCGCACGAAACGTAGGTGTGTGTGATTCAAAAACCCACCGTTTGTTGGTCACGTAGGCGAAGAGGACTGATAGTAACCAGGCAATCGTATTGGCAATCCAATACGGCCAGAATTGGTCGAAAATGCCAAACACGATAAAGTTGATGACGGTGGTTAAGCCCCCAAAAATTAAATAGGACAGCACACTTTGATAGCGCCGCCAGAGTTGTTTGATAAATTGCACCACTAGTAAATTACCCTCACTTTAGCTAATTAATAACTAGCTACCATCCTATCATATAATCCGGTCTGGCGTTGGATAAATTTAGTGTTGAGTGAGCTGGTGGCAGCGCGCTTCAAAGGCGTCATGGGCGGCTGCGAAGTTCGTAAATTGAATCCGTTCAACCGTCAGTGTTCCTAGAGTGGTTGTGGCGCTGACTCTTAATAGAAATAAATGTTGACCAAAGCGCTGCTTGATCAGTTGTAGTTGATATGAAAGGTCATTATTGATCACAATCGTGTGATTTGCCATTAAACCTGGTTGCATTCCCAAAGCAATCATTCAACCCACCCCCAGTGATTAATTTTTATTGTAAGCAGCGACTGTAAATATCGAATGTTGTTGCTGTAAATTTTGTGTAAAGTTGGGGTGAGGGAATCAAAGGTTGCGGGCTATGAATGATTGTTGGATGCTGCAAGTATGTTGGATCTTAAAAAGGAAGCGCATTCAATGGGGCTGGATGTTAGAATGAACTTAGCTATAATTGGGTAGGACGCAGATGTTACAGGAATATTCGGCCTTTCACAGATGGCTCGGAAATATGGTAGTAGTTGAGTTGGATAAAATACGTTCGGAGACAAGTAACTGGTAGATGGGATAGTCGTACGAGCTCGGGGAGTGATGAAAAGCATGTTAAAGTTCAAAACATTTTGTCGTTCAGCATATGCTTTATTATATGTGATCGCACTAGTTTTTATCAGTATATCGCCAAAAACAATAACCACTCACATTAATGGCAATGGTATGGCGGATGCACATGGAAATCGGTTCCTCTTATTATTGGCACCATTACTTTACACAATTGTTGTTGAACTGGTTATCTATGCAACAAAACGAAAAAGAACGAAAGCTGGGCTAAAGGATGTCAATTTTATCTTGGCAAGTGAATACCGTTGGATTGGTGCATTGATTGTCATATTTGTGGTCTTTGTCATTATGATGTGGATTCAAATCAATTAAGAGAAAAAACTATGAAAAACTGCTGCTAAGAATTATCATGTCAAGTGCAACATACAGAACTTATCCACATCCATTAGTCTAGCTAATCATGTTCGAGCCCTCTCATCAACGGTGATTGAGAAGAGAATACCCGTATCTGCATTGATTGAGCACATTGTCGATGGCTTGGACTTCTGCGTTTAATGGCAACTGTGAGGGCCGTCCTCAAGCGTTGAATTCGAGTTAGTGCCGAGTACAATCCAGAAAAATAACTGTCAAACACCACCCGCTTTTGAAAATGACAACGCATTCAATGGCGATAAATGTTAAAATAAGGTTAGTAGATGGAAAGGGCGTGACGTAAATGTTACAAGAATATTCGAATATTTTAGTTCCCCTAGATGGTTCAGAGCAAGCGGAAATCGCACTGGATAAAGCGGTGGCGGTTGCTAAGCGGAATGACGCGCACATTGACGTGTTAGCTGTCATTGATCCTGGACAGTTTGGCTATAATTTAGCCGGGCTAGCTGATGGCGATATTACGTATCAGCTCGTCCAAGATTCAGAAGCCTATTTGAAAGAAACGGTCGGTCAAATCAAGAAGGATGGCTTCGATGACATTGACTTTCACATTCGGATGGGTAGCCCTAAGCCAATTATTTCACAGGACTTCGTCAAGGATCATCATAACGATTTGATTATGATGGGTGCGACTGGCCTGAACGCGGTTGAACGGGTGCTTGAAGGTTCTGTGACGACCTATGTGCAACGTAACGCACTGACTGACGTGATCGTCGTTAAAACGGATTTGGAAAACACGCAAGTTGAAAAGTAACCGCTACGTCAATCCGTCATCACTGACTGATAAATCAGCGGTTTACGACCAAAAACAATACTTTTGAATAAATCAAAAAATACCTGAGCTGACTTTTAACAAGTCGTGCTCAGGTATTTTGCGTAGCATTTAGTTTCTAATCCGTAATTTACGATTGAACAGGTAAGCCAGTGTTCCGATAACGCCACAACCAACTAACATGGTAATCAATGGCATAACCGGGTTGAAATAGCCGGCGTCGGCTGGCCCATGACTGGGGTAACCCACTAGGAATTTCAGGAAGGCTTCTAAACCAGTGTAGCTAAAACTGGATTGACTGCGAACCATCACCACCGCGAGTA
This sequence comes from Lactiplantibacillus sp. B652, assembly GCF_023806745.1. Taxonomy (NCBI): domain Bacteria; kingdom Bacillati; phylum Bacillota; class Bacilli; order Lactobacillales; family Lactobacillaceae; genus Lactiplantibacillus; species Lactiplantibacillus sp. B652. The sequence goes on from NZ_JAMSKY010000004.1 coordinate 65,983, forward strand.
ACCAAATTGCGATGACGCCTAGAATGGGCGCCCCAACAATCAAGATGGTTTTGGCCCATTTGCCGAATAGAGCGAGCAGGGTGCCACAAGCCATGCCGGTCAAACCAGTTCCAATGTAGAAAATCCAATTAAAGATGAGATTCAGGGCAACGTTAAGCGTGACATTGGAACCAAAAGCGTAGGCGTAAAGCGAGGTACCCGTCTTTAATAGGGCCTGTTGCGTGCTCCAATGCATGTAAGGGGCGTGAATGGCGAAGTAATAAATTCCGCCGACAATCACGCACAGGGCACTGAATAAAATCAATGATAGCAGGCGCGCACTGAAGTACGTGCGCCGCGAAATCCCGTTTTGAATGAACAGCTTGAAGTTATCGTAGGTCAAAGCGCCGAAGATAAAAATCAATAGGAAGAATAGGGCCCCTGGATTCAGATTAGCAATATCTCGTAAGAACTGGTAATGACCAATATTACCGGTCAGCAAGGACACCAACAACGGAAGAACGATAAACAATCCAATCAGAGTGAGAATCGACCAACCAGCCAGTTTTAACTGGTCCAACAACAAATAACGGGTGGTCCGTTGTACTTTAGTTGACATGAGTGGCGGCCTCCTCCTTGGTGTTAGTCAGGTTGATAAAAAGTTTTTGCAGGTCGAGATGTTCAATCTTGACGGTGTCTGGAATTGGCCGATTATCATCTAAACCGCCATAGACATAGTGGGCCGTGATTCCACCCAGTGCGTCTTGACCGATAACGTTGAGGCCGTTCGTGTAGGCGACGACATCCGCCTGTGGCCCCGTGACGGCGTACGATTGCGCGAGGATATCGGAGACATCGCCATCAATCACGATCTGATGCTGGTCGAGCACGAAGACGTGTTCAACGATGTTGGCGATTTCGTCGATCAGATGGGTCGAAATGACGAAGGTCCGCGGGTGCTCACTGTACGTTTCGATAAGTTCTTGGTAGAAAATCTCACGATGATTGGCATCCAGACCGAGGACGGGTTCGTCCAAGAAGATGTAGTCGGCCGGCACACAGAGCGCCACGATCAGTTTAAAAATCGTGCGGTATCCCGTCGACAATTTACCGAAGCGGGTGTTTAGGTCGAGTCCAAATGTCTGGGCTAATTTTTCAGCGTAGGCGAAATCAAAACTGCCGTACAAATAAGCGGTCGTTTTGAAAAGTTGCTTGACGCGTGCTCGGTCAGAATAGAGGTTCACTTCACTCATCAAGTATAGTCGGCCCAAGGTCCGGTCGTTGTCCCGCATGGACTCGTCATCCATCGTCACGGTACCGCTATCGGCAAAGATGCGATTACTGATAATGTTCAGCAAGGTGCTTTTCCCCGCGCCATTGCGGCCCAACAGTCCGTAAATCGTGTTAGGTTCGATGGTCAGGTTAAGTTCATCCAGAACGACCTGACTGTGAAAGGCCTGTTTGACGGCCTGAACTTGAATACTCATGATTCAGAAAACCCCCGTTCAATTAATTTTGCTAGTTCAGTCTGAGTGATGTGCAATTTCTGCGCTTCACTGACTAATTTTTTGACGTAATCCGCATAGAATTGGTCGCGCCGTTTATCAACAATGCGCTGTTGCGCACCACTGATGACGAACATCCCGACCCCCCGACGTTTTTCAATCAATTGGGCGTCGACTAGGATGTTCATGCCTTTTAAAACGGTCGCAGGATTGATATGAAATTCTTTAGAAATCTCGGTTGTCGAAGGAATTTGCTCACCTTCAGCGAAGGTTTCAGTAAAGATAGCTTCTTCAATTTGGTCGGCAACCTGCAAGTAAATTGGTTCCGTACTATTAAAGTTGAACTGCATTCTATTCACCTCATTGCAGTGATTGCCCTATTTCGTTGTGACCTTATGCTGCGGCTGGTGCAGTTGTCGTTCGGTACGGTCGATGCGAGCAGCGATCCAACTAGAACCTAGGAGGAGGGTGCCCAGAACGGCTAAGAGCACGTCTTGGTGTTCAAAGACGACCTGGAAGGCAAGTCCGAGGTTGACGCCCATCCATAAGAGCGGCATGAGCGCGCCTAACCAAAATTGACGACGATTTGCGAGCGCGTAACGGTGTAATGGTGTAATAACGATTAATAAAGCGACTAATCCAAAGTATACCATGATTGTTCCCTCCTCCAAAAGGTTATTCTAAAACGATGCGCCGGTAGATGGTGATGGTCATCAGATAGTACAACAGGTACAGGCCGGCGAAAATTAGAAACGGTAGCCAGATGCCCGTGTAAGGTGACGTGACCATGATGATTTTGAACATTTGTAAGCCGAACAAGACGTGAACAATCCCCACGATACCGGGTAAGATGAACAGTACGGCGATTTCCTTGTTGATAGCCCCGGTCAATTGACGACGGGTCGTGCCGACTTTATCAAGCATGGCATACCGATGTTGGTCAGCGGCGGCCCCAGATAAAATTTTGAACATCAGACAACTAGCTAACATGGCTAAGAAGGCGATTCCGAGGAACATCCCCATGAATTCAAGGCCGGAATACATACTGTTGACGAGTTGATACATCGCATAGCGACCACCGTATTGCTCAGGATTCGTGGTGTGGAAGTGTTCCTTGGCTAATTTGGCAAGTGCGCTACGGTGTTCAAGGACACTGTTGGTCGTGAAAACGGTCAGGCGTTGTTCAGGCTGGGCGAGCTTCGCGTAAGCCGTTTCGGACAAGAAAACTGGTGTCGTTGCGGCCATGGTACCGCCTTGAAGCTGGGTCAGTTGATAGTTGTCAAACGACTTTTGTAACTTAGCGGCATTATTTTGAACTGGTCGGTAGTCCAATTGATGCTTGTTTTGCATTTTGATGGTCGTGAAGGGCTGTTGGTTGAATTCAGCCGCACGATAGTAAGTCACTTTTTTAGTCGCTTTAAAATGATAAGTGTGGGTCGTCTTTGGCTTCATAGCCGCGATTTGTTGACGCTCAGACTTGGTCGTGTTAACGAGGCCCATATCATAGGCGTTGTTGGCGTTGGCCATCAGTGGGATCTGGCTGTGAAAGCCCATCCCGACTGTGATTGCACCCAGTGCCAGTGCGAATAACATGGCGACGATCGATAGCATCTTAGTGTAATTACGGATGCGAAAACTCAGCTGAGAAAGCGTGAAGCCGTTTAAGCCCCGTTGTGCGAACTTGAACCGTTTCAGGGCGACCATTAGCCAAACGAAGATGGCGTTAAATAGCAGGTACGTGCCTAAAACGATGGTGACTAGGGCAATACCGATACCAGCCAGCACGAGTGTTTCCAAGTTAGCCATAGCCCAGTAACCAATCGCAATGGAAATCAAGCCTACGATGACTTCGAGCAATTGCCGCATTGGTTTGAGTTGCGGTCGGTTGGGTTGATCGTTACTATGGAGCAGCTTCAAAGCAGGGGTCCGAGTCAGGGCAATCAGGTTGAAGACGCCGGCAATCAGGAATAAACCGACGTACAAGAGAATCGTGACGAGTGCGGCGGGTGCGTACCAAGCGGCAAAGCGGTGTAGCGTCAGGCCTAAACTGTTGATTAGGATTTGACTTACGCCGGCAGTCAGGGCAGTTCCGACTAAAATTCCGACAATGGTCGCAGTAACCCCGACCAATAAGGTTTCAAGCCAAATCAGCTGTCCAATTTTACTTTTGCGCGCACCGACCATCATAAAGAGGCCGTAGTCGCGTTTGCGCATGCTGAGTAAAAATGAGTTGGCATAGCCGATATAGACTAACGTGATAATCGTCAGTAAGACTGAGCCGAATTGGAAGATAAAGCCGACCATACCGATGCTGGTGTTTTGTTTTAAGAACGCGTTGTTGGTGGCGAGGGCTTCAAACATGTAGAAGATCGCACTGGACATGATCAGTCCTGAAAATAGGACCAGATAATCGCGCCAGCGGTGTTTGAACCCGGTCATGGCAAGTTTAGTTAACATCGTGATAAAACTCCTTTTGATTAATTTCGCTTATTGTTCAAACGTCCCGAGGTTATCAAGCACTTGTTGATAAAAGTCGCTCCGACTGGCCGTTCCCCGTTTCAGTTCTTGTCCAATCTGTCCGTCTTTGATGAACAGGATCCGTTGGCAGAAGCTAGCTGAGAAGGGGTCGTGAGTTACCAACAGAATTGAGACGGCCCGTTCCTGGTTGATTTTGGTAAATAAATCAAGCAATTCCCGCGCGGACTTGGAATCTAGTGCGCCGGTCGGTTCATCACCAAAGAGAATTGCAGGATCATTGATGAGGGCCCGTGCCGCTGCGACCCGTTGCTTTTGACCACCAGAGAGTTCGTTTGGATAATTTGTGAGAAATTCTTGAATACCTAACTGTTGGGCTACTTTTTCGACGGCCGGTTTGATTTGCTTGCTAGGTGTATTTTGCAATGACAGCGGCAAGGCGATGTTTTCATAAGCCGTCATTGTTTCTAATAAGTTGAAGTCTTGGAAGATGAACCCAATCTCCTTGGAACGAAAATCGGCCAGTTGGTTGCCTTTTAAATGGGTGATGGGTTGCTGGCGAATCGTGACTTCACCACTAGTTGGTTGGTCTAAAGTGGCTAGCATGTTCAGCAGCGTGGTCTTCCCGGAACCAGAGGCCCCCATGATGCCGACAAATTCGCCTGATTGGACGTTGAAGTCGATGCCCTTCAAGGCTTCGTATTGTTTGCTGCCGGCCTTACCATACGTTTTGTGCAGGTCGTTGACAGTCATAATCGGTGTCGTTGTCATTTTGTAAAACTCCTTTTGGGTTGTTAGTTTGTTATTTGGTTAATTACTTATGTAACTAACTATAAAGGCAACTAGCTATTCTGTCAAACATAATTTGTCTTTTGATAGCCGCTTGCGGGTGAAAAGTCAGCTATGACGGGGGATTAGCACGACAAAATAATTAGCGGAATTTAGCGATTGGTTGATGATTTGGCCAACTTGAGGTTAATTAGTCCGGTCAAAAGTTAGTCACTCAGTAACTAAGTAACTAACTGACTAACGAATCAGTGGCGATCTTTTTTAGGTGGTGTTCGTTGTGAGGATACGTTATATGAGAATCTAAGGAAGTTGACATGAAGAAGCGGTGAGGGCGGATTGCAATTCTAAGATGGCAGGCCTAAAATAATTTTTACTGAAGTTGCGGATGACCCGCACATGATAAGACAGGAGGAGCTAACGTGAAAAAGATTTTGGTACTACATACCGGTGGTACGATTGCCATGTCGGCGGATGAAGCTGGCAACGTGACGCCCGGTGCAGAAAATCCGTTGGACAATTATCAATCGTCATTCGGTGCCGATATTGAGTTGGAAACTGAAGATGTCTTCAATGTTCCTTCACCCCACATTACGCCTGAACGGATGTTGCAACTGAAGCAACGCATCGATAAAGCGGCCCACGAAGGTGTTGATGGCGTGGTGGTCACCCATGGAACGGATACATTAGAAGAAACGGCTTATTTTTTGGATTTAACGTTACCGAATGAGCTACCAGTCGTGATTACCGGTGCGATGCGCTCGGCCAATGAAATCGGGTCGGACGGGTTGCATAATTTAGAAACAGCGATTCAGACAGCTAGTACGCCAGATGCGGCCGAAAAGGGCGTGCTCGTCGTGATGAACGATGAGATTCACTCGGCCCGTTACGTGACGAAGACCCACACGACCAACGTGGCCACTTTCCGGACACCCACTTTTGGGCCAATCGGATTAGTTGCCAATAAAGGCGTGGTCTTCTTCGAATCACTACTGCGTTCAACGGTCTGCCCGATTCAAAGCGTCACTGACAATGTCTTCTTAATTAAAGCCTATGCCGGGATGGGGCCAGAATTATTTGATGCCATCGCACAACCAACGACGCACGGGGTCGTGATTGAGGCGCTAGGCGCGGGTAACTTACCACCGGCAACCTTGCCAGCGGTTCAAAAACTTTTGGATATGCAGATTCCAGTCGTGCTCGTTTCACGGTGCTTTAACGGAATTGCGCAAGACGTTTACGCTTATGAGGGTGGCGGTGTGCAATTGAAGCAGATGGGTGTGATTTTCTGCCAAGGCTTGAATGGTCAAAAAGCACGGATCAAACTACTAGTCGGCGTAAGTGCCGGCATGTCAACAGACGAACTAGCACGCTTTGTGGCGACGGCGAACTCTTAAATCGGGAGCTAGTGCCTTGAAGCGCGTTGTGCTAGTTATTCTTTAGCATCAAAGATGGTTAAATCATGTCATTTCTTAAGTTCAAAAGCCGCCAGCTTAGACCCGCTGGAAACAGTGCGAGTTAGCGTAAACCTGCTGTTGTAGCGACGTCCTACGCCGGCTTCCAGGCATTCTAGGCAATGGCCGTGACGTGGTGGACACAGATTTAAGCCGACAAACCACGTCTTAAATACTGGTCTTTCACGCTGGCTGCGATATGGACGAAACGTGTTCAGGTCAGACTGGGACTTCCGGTTAGCTACGCCAGAACGCCAAGCGGAAATGCACCGCTTAACGCTCTAGCTAGGCTAATCCTCAGTCCCAACCCGTCTGAACCTCACACTCTGAGAAGCACTTGGCCTTGCCCAGAATACCTTCCAGCCGGGATGGTATTCGAAAGGCAGACATGTGCGAACTCAACTTTTTGTTGGATTAGTCGTTGGTTCCTTGGTACACGGGGACTTTGATATTGAACTGTCAGATTAGTTTCTAATGATAACTAAGCTTCCTAACCCATGCTTTAACTTTTCGAATCAACAGTTTCACTGAATTTGTCAAAACTTTCCCTAGTCGTTTGAGATAGCAAAGTTTCAAATTATAAACGAAGGTAATTTATCAACTAAGACTAATGTCCGTTGAATCTTGCGAATAAAATTCAACTGTTTTTTCAATGATTAAGTGTGATAAAGCATTATTGAGGCCAATTAAAAGTTTACCTGAAGGACCAGTCACTTAATATTCAGCGGTCAATTACACCCAGATAGGTGGCCGTTCATCTGCCATTCGAGCGGCTTCCCGACTGTAGGGGCTGGCTGACAATGCTCAAGGGCGAAGTTCTTCTTGTCCGGGTGGGGTTCCCGGGCTAGAAGAAGACTCGTATTTGAAATTGCGCAGTGGTCTTCTGCGTGAGTTCAAATCGATGTCCGCCCTGTTCCAGCGTTGTCAGCCGGCCCCGGAAGTCGGACTAAGACGTCCATTGGCTGACGAACAGGACGCCAACTTGGCATGATTTAACCATGATTCATGACAAGTTACCTAGCACATGCGTAATAATTGTTGTGTCTCTAAAACAAAACAAGTCGAACACGGTTGCCAACTTTAGCTGAAGTTGACTAACCGTGTTCGGCTTGTTTTTTAGTTGATACTGAATGTGATGAGCGACGATTTATTGGTTAATGAGGTTTTGCCGAATGAGACGCGCCACGTAGGCTTCATGTAATAAGTCACCGTGACTGATGGCTTTTTGGTTGACGGTCATGGCGGTGTAGCGCGTGACGTTATTCATGAACAACTTGCCACCCGCGTTAACACTGCTGAGTGGGACGATGTCGTCGTTGCCATCCCCAGTATCGCCAGCGACATTAATGACGGCGTGTAATTTTTTGAAGGCGGCTTTATGGTCGAGCAACGGGTCATACAACGTTTTATCTGGATTTTCCGCATCGGTACCCAAAAACGGGGTGCCGATAACCATCAAGTCGTGGACGTTTAACGGATTATCAGTGCTCAACCCAGCGAGGTAGCGGCTCCAAATCAGGCCACCATTCGAGTAGCCCAGCGCATTGGCGGTCGTCAGGTGCTGGTGGCGCTTGAGGTAGCGGACTGCCTTAGCTAACCCCGTCGTTTGCGTTTTGATATTGTCGTTGGAATCGGTACTGTTCTCGAAGAAAATCACGATTAACGCGTCGTTGATGGTCGTATTTTTGACGCGGGTTTCAGTGACTTTCAGTTGTTGATCAGCAGTAATGGTTACCCGAATCAACGGATGCCGATCCGTTTTGTTGAGCGAACGAATAATGTCGTCAAAATCCGTCAGGCTACTACTACTGCCGCCAATCATGATCAGCGGTCGTTTTTGTTTGGTCACCACGTGGTTCGTCTGATCCTGATGAATCTGGGTCGTCAAGCCTAACCCAATAATCATTAGCAGGAATAAGCCACAGGCAATTAATCCCCAGATTACCTTTTTTGGCATATGCTCACCCCATTAAGCATTTATTTTAGAAGCGTTCGGCAATAATTGGTCGGTCATTGAGTGGTTGAACTGCCCGGTTATTTGCGGCAAATAGGTGTTGATAAACTGCCAGCTGTTTTTCACCAATCATGACCGTGTCGGCACAAACGTACCATTCGACCGTTTCGCTAAGTGGTGGTGTCGTCAATGAACCGAGGTAGTGATAGACCGTCCCGGTGTCTGGGAGTAGTTCGGTCAGATTGACTGGTTCAGTGAGGTCATGGCTTGCTTCAGGCGTAAATTGGTCTAATAAGCCCTGAAATGACTGGTTAGGCTTGCCAATGCGGCCAAAGACGGCGACCACGGCTAACTGACCGGTAGCGCTTCGGTGAACCAAATGCCATTCGATGGGCGCAGCTTGGCCGTCAATCAGGTGTTCGGCTGGCGTGTGGAAATGCAGCTGTTGGAAGGTGAAATCGCGGTCATTCAAGTAGGCCGCACCAATCCCGTGCGCTTTGAGTGTCGTTGCTTCGCCAGTAATCGATTGTGCTTGGTATAAACCACGCCAGCTAATGGCTGAAAGTTGTGAATCCTGCGTTTTGCTGGTTTGAATATCAATTGGTGATTGGTGCTGACCACTAGTCATCGGCCAGTCGGTTTGGTGTGCGTAGTCAAATGTCATCGTAAATCCTCCGTTAATAAAACCCGTGATAAATTTTAGCGCGCTGTGACCCGGTCTAATTTGAACCAAACAGCCACGAACGTCTGAATCTGTAAACATTATAACACCCAATCATAATCGGTGGTGAATCAGCTGCAACCTGCAAATTCAACCGCACATCGGGTGTTAAAAAACAACAATCAGACAATTGGCACCCGATTGAGGGGAAGACAATGTTAGAATAGAAGTTGAAATGACAACAGATAGGTGGCTTCAACAATGACAAATCAACGTGTATTAACGGTACCAGGTGGTATCAACTTTCGCGAACTCGGTGGTTACGCGACTAAAGACGGACGCACGGTCAAGTGGCATAAAGTGATTCGGACGGGCGGCCTCGACCAACTCACACCGGCTGGTCAAGCGCAATTGAACGATTATGGTGTTCGCTATGACATCGACTTTCGTTCACCAAAAGAAGTATTAGATGCGCCTGACCGGGTGCCAGCTAATGCTAAGTACGTCTATGCACCGGTCTTTAACGTCGATGAGACGCGTAATTCAGATGGCACGGACAAGATGACTGCGAACTTGGAAAAGCATCCGGATAGTGGCTTCAAACACATGCTCAAGGTTTACCGGATGGTCGCAGATGAACAGCACGCTAAGGATGAGTATCGCCGGTTCTTCGATAACTTACTAGCGAATGACCAACCTGATTCAACGCTGTTATTCCATTGTACAGCCGGTAAGGACCGGACTGGTATGGGCGCCGTGTACTTATTAACGGCGCTGGGGGTCGATTTCGCGACCATCAAACAAGATTATTTACTGACCAACCAAGCGTCGATTGGCCGAATCAACGGCGCAATGGCAGCTGCCAAGGCTCAAGGTGCTTCAGCGGAAACGATTGAAAGTATTCGTGCGCTGTGGTCAGTTGATCCGGCTTATTTAGATGCTGCAATGACCGAAATTAAGCGCCAATCTGGTAATTTGACGCACTATTTGCATACTGAGTTGAAGCTGACCAATAATGAAATCAAGGATTTGCAACGAATCTATTTGGAATAGGAAGTGTGACGATGCGCTATTTAGCAAGTTCTAGTCATGATATTCGGACGAATCTCGCGATTGAGACCTATTTGATGACTCACGCAGATTTGACCGAACCAATTCTGTATTTTTATATTAATTCGCCATGCATTATCGTGGGTCGATACCAAAACGTTGTTGCGGAGATCAATCAGGACTATGTGAAACAGCAGCATATTATTTTGACGCGCCGGACGTCTGGCGGTGGCGCGGTCTATGATGATTTAGGCAATGTTAGCTTTAGTTTTATTACCAAAGACGACGGTGACGGGTTCGGTAATTTCAAACGCTTTACCGCACCGGTTCTCAACGCCTTGCATGCAATGGGGGCGACCGGTGCGACGATGAGCGGCCGCAATGACTTGTTGATTGACGGTAAGAAATTCTCTGGCAACGCGATGCACGTTGAAAATGGCCGGATGTTCTCACACGGCACATTGATGTATGATGTCGACCAAAGCCAGATTGCGAAGGCGCTGACGGTACCTAAGGACAAGCTCGCATCGAAAGGTATTAAGTCTGTTCGCAGTCGGGTCACTAATTTGAAGCCGTACATGGCACCCGAGTACCAGCAGCTGACCATCGAAGAATTCCGGGATACGCTGGCACGTGAAATCCTCGGGGTGACTGATTTGAAGCAGGCGAAGACCTACCAGCTTGATGATGAGGCTCGTGCGGGCATCGCTGAACTCAATCAGCAGTATTTCAAAAATTGGGACTGGATCTACGGGCAATCACCGGCCTTTACGATCAAACAACGGCGCCATTTTGATGCGGGGACGGTCGAGTTTCAACTCAACGTGGATGCGGGCCGAATCAAAACCGTCACGATTTACGGTGACTTCTTTGGTGCGCAACCGGTTGACCCCGTCATTGACCACCTAATTGGCGTCAAATACGAACGGCAGGCGATTGCGACCGCGCTGGCACCCCTCGATTTGAGCCAATATTTTGGTAACATTGACCGCGACCAATTGATTGATTTATTGGTTGCACCCTAATACTTTGTGAAAAATCCGGTTAAATGGCGATTTTTGTCAGCAGCCGCGTAGACAACTGAATCGACTTAAACAAGCGAAAAGACTTGAGATAAGTTAATTCAGTTATTTATTAAATTTAACTGAAAGCGCTTAAAATTGTTTTGCTTTCTTTAGTGAAATCCATTACAATATAATTGTTAATTTAGAAAATATATAATATTTGACTATTTGAGTATAGAAGGAGTTGTTTTCGATGCATAAATTTATCGCAATGGTTGGTACCAATTCAGATGAATCGACGAACCGCAAGTTATTGCAATACATGCAGGCCCACTATGCGGATCAAGCAGAAATCGAATTAATGGAAATTAAGGGGCTACCGATTTTTAATAAGCCAGAAAACCGGCAGATTCCAGAACAAGCTCAGGGGATGGCCGCAAAAATCGAAGCAGCTGATGGGGTTATCATCAGTACGCCTGAATATGACCATTCGGCGCCAGCTGTGCTGTTAAATGCATTGGAATGGCTCTCATTCCATATTCAACCATTTGTGGACAAGCCAGTGATGATTCTAGGGGCTTCCTATGGGGCACTAGGGACTTCACGGGCGCAAGCGCATTTGCGGCAAGTGTTGGACTCACCTGAATTACGCGCGCGCATCATGCCAAGTTCTGAATTTATGCTCGGCCATTCATTACAAGCATTCGATGATGACGGCGACTTGGTAGATGACCAACAGGTGGCTAAGTTAGACGGGTTATTCGCTGACTTCCAAATGTTTGTCGAAATCACGAAAAAGCTTAAGAACGCGAACGCAACGACGTACCAAGAAGTTCGCGACATGGATTGGGAAAAACTATAGAGAGGGCGAGACGTATGAAATTAGTTGGAATTGCAGGGTCAATTGAAGATAAGTCTTATAATCGGTTATTGTTGAAGTTTATCGCTAATCATTTTAGTGACATGGTGGACGTTGAAATCTTGGACATTCAAGACGTGCCGATGTTTAACCAAAGTGACGACCAGACGGAAGGCGAAGCCGTTCAATATCTGAAGCGGAAAATTATGCAAGCAGATGGGGTCATTATTGCGACGCCTGAACACAACCACACGATTACCGCTGCCTTGAAGAGTGTCATCGAATGGTTATCATTCAAGATTCATCCAATGTCCGGCAAACCAGTCTTGATTGTGGGTGCTTCATATTATGACCAAGGCTCTTCACGGGCACAGTTGAACTTACGGCAGATCTTGGAATCTCCTGGTGTGGACGCAGTGGTCATGCCTGGTAATGAATTCTTGTTGGGTGAAGTCAAGCAAGCCTTTGATGATCAAAACAATTTGAAAGACGCCCGCACCGTTTCATTTTTACAAGAAACGTTAGGTAAGTTCCTCAAGTTTGTTAAGATGGTCAATGCGATGGACAAAGAAGCACATGCGGATGACTGGAAGAATGAAGACCTAGAAGCGAAGGGCGAAGTTGAGACGACCGTTAAAGGCGTCAACATGCATGCTGCTGACTGGGTCGAACAAGCGGCAGCTAAGACCCACGCCGCTGAAGGTGACGATTACGTGAAGTTAGACCGTGGGGTATTGACGGTCAACCAGTTGAACTGGTTCTTGAACTCAATGCCAATGGAATTAACTTATGCCGATGCCAACAACCAGTTCCTCTACTATAACCACCAGATGGACGGCGACAAGATGTTAGCCTCACGGACGCCAGCACAAGCCGGTAACCCGTTAGCAGACTGTCATCCTAAGCGGGCCGTTCCTGGGGTTAAACGGGCAGTTCACATGCTGCGGACCGGTGAGACTGACCTCTTCAAGTTACCGGTACCCGGGATTCCAAATAAGTATGTCATGCATTACTACCAAGCCTTACATGACGACAAGGGCGAATACAAAGGTATCAACGAGTTTGTCCTCGACTTATTACCAATCGTGAAGTATTACTTGAAGCAGACTGGACAGATGTTAGCACCTGATCCAGATGCGAAGACTGACGCGGTTTCTGGTGCTTCTTCTAAAGCCAAGGAAACTAAACCAGATGATGTATCCGGTGCTTCTGCGGATACGGAAGAACAACCCGCTGTCGATGACGTTTCCGGCGCTTCAGCCGATACGGCAGCAGAACCAACTAAGCCTGAAGAACCAGCCGTTGATGATGTATCCGGTGCTTCAGCCAAATAATCGAATGTGTTTTAAGAAGCTTTCAAGTCCACCAATGCTTGAAAGCTTCTTTTTTGTGCAATCAGGGATTGTTCGGTAATTATAATATTAATATTATTATGGCGAGCCCTGAGAAGGGGTGGAAGATGATTCGTTAAAATAGCTGTAAATTAACTAAAATAGCGGTTTGTGTTGGAAAATGAAGAAATATTAGCAAAATTGTGTCGGATAATAACACGAACATTAAAACGTTAATTAATCAATAAAGTTAAGAAATTCGTTGACAGCGGACCGGCTGGTTGCTAAACTAATGGTGAAAACAGAGAAAGAGGGATCGTGATGGCAAAAGTTGGGTTAGTGATGGGATCAATTTCGGATTGGCCAACGATGCAATTGGCCGCCGAACGGTTAACAGCAATGGGTGTTTCGTACGAACGCCACGTCATTTCGGCACATCGGATGCCGCAGACGTTGCAGACGTACGGCGAACAGGCTGCTGAGCGGGGACTACAAGTCATTATTGCGGGTGCCGGTGGAGCGGCTCATCTTCCTGGAATGTTGGCTGCCAATACCGTCCTTCCAGTTATCGGGGTGCCAATTAAGACGAAGGCGTTGAACGGGGTCGATTCATTACTCTCAATCGTTCAAATGCCAGCGGGGGTTCCCGTAGCCACGATGGCAATCGGAGAGGCTGGTGCCAAAAACGCCGCTTTGATGGCCGCTCAAATTATTGGGCTACGCGAGCCAGCAGTCCAACAAGCAATCAGTGATTTTCGAGACAAACAACGTCAGGAGGCTGAGCAAAGTGAACGCCAGTTTTAAACAGCCGATTTTACCACCAGCCACCATTGGCATCGTCGGTGGGGGGCAGCTTGGACAGATGATGACACTAAGCGCCAAAGCGATGGGCTATCAAGTTGGTGTCTTAGATCCGACGTCCAAAGCGCCAGCCGCTCAAGTCGCGGACTTTCAAATTGTTGCGGCTTATGATGACGAGGCCGCCTTACTCGATTTAGCGCGGCGGAGTGATGTGTTGACCTATGAATTCGAGAACGTTGATGAGACGGCCTTGAAGGCGGCTCAAGCATACGCCCAATTACCACAGGGAACCGAATTACTGCATATTACGGGTGACCGGCTGAACGAAAAACAATTCTTACATGACCATGGCATTCCAGTCACACTATTTGCACCAGTCAATGACCGTCAATCCTTGAATTACGCGTTAAACCGGGTCGGCACCCCAGCCATCCTCAAAACGGCGGCGGGCGGTTACGACGGCCACGGCCAAGCTGATTTAGCATCAACGACCATTACGCCGGAAGCGGAAGCACTGCTCGCCCATCCTTGTATTTTGGAAGCACGACAGGAATTTCAGACGGAAGTTTCGATGATGGTGACGCGCAGTGCAGCGGATGTCGTGACGACCTTCCCACTCGTTGAAAACCAACATCAACATCATATTCTGCACACCACGATTGCCCCGGCGAACGTGCAAGCTAGTGTCCACGCCGCTGCGCGTAAAATCGCGGTTTCAATTGCTGAGGCACTTGAATTAAGAGGGGTTCTCGGCATCGAATTCTTTGTCTTACCAGATGACACTTTAATTGTGAATGAGTTAGCGCCGCGACCCCATAACTCGGGCCACTATACGATTGAAGCTTGCAATATTTCGCAATTTGAAGCACATATTCGTAGCATTTGTGGGTTACCGATTCCCGCTGTGGTCCAGACTAGTCCGACAGTGATGCGTAACTTACTGGGCGATGATTTGACACTTGCTCGGCAGCAGTTGATCAACCATCCCGAATGGCATTTTCATGATTACGGCAAGGCGGCGATCAAGTCGCAACGGAAGATGGGCCACGTCACCGTGTTAAATCACAATATTGACGCAGCATTGGCATCAGTTTCAATTCTGAAAGGGGAACAATGAGTATGACGGCAGCGATTGAAAAAGAAACGTTATTATACACGGGTAAAGCGAAGGAAATGTATACCACTAACGATCCAGAAATCCTCTGGGTCGAATACTTAGATCAGGCGACGGCGCTGAATGGCAAACGGAAGGTGCCAATCGATCAAAAAGGTCGTTTGAATAATCGAATCTCCAGCTTAATTTTCAAAGATTTAGCTGCGCATGGAATTCCCAATCACTTTATTGATCAACCAACTGATTACGTTCAGCTAGTTAAACGGGTCACGATGATTCCGTTAGAGACCGTCGTTCGTAATGCGGCTTCAGGTAGTTTTGAACGGAGATTTGCCGTGGCCCACTTGACGAAATTCCCTGAACCGGTGTTGGAATTCTTCTACAAGAGTGACGCGCTCGATGATCCCTTTATCAATGACTCACAAATTCACGCGTTAAATATTGCCACTCCAGAAGTGGTCGCGGAAATCAAGCGTCAAGCCTTGCAGGTCAATCAGCGGTTAACGACTATTTTTGCGGCGATGGGCGTTCAATTGGTTGATTTTAAAATCGAATTTGGTTTAACAGCAGCGGGTGACGTGTTGCTCGCAGACGAAATTTCACCAGATAGTTGTCGATTAGTTGATCTGAAGACCGGTGCCTCGTTGGACAAGGATGTCTTTCGTAAGAACTTAGGCGACTTAACGTCGGTATATCAGGAAGTGTTAGCACGGTTAGTGACCGTCGAGGAGGATTAACATGTACTTAGTAAAAATCTATGTCACCTACAAACAATCAATCTTGGACCCCAAGGGCGAAGCGATTCACGATGCCTTGCACCGGCTGGGGTATACGAATGTTGCGGATGTCGAGCTCGGTAAATATTTCGAAGTCAAACTTGAAGCTGACGAACGGCCAATCGAAGCTGAAGTCGATGAAATGTGTGACCGGTTGTTAGCTAACGTCAATATGGAGACGTACCGTTACGAAATCACCGAGATGGAGGCCCTGTAATGATGAAATTTGCCGTACCAGTCTTTCCTGGTTCGAACTGTGACCACGATATGGTCAACGCTTTGCGTGATGTCTTAAAGGTTTCGGCGGATTTGATCCCAGCAACTGCAACTTCGCTAGCAGGTTACGATGCCGTCGTTTTGCCCGGGGGCTTCTCGTACGGTGATTACTTGCGTAGCGGTGCGATCGCCCGCTTTGCGCCAATCATGGCAGCGGTGATTGAATTCGCTAACGCCGGCAAACCGGTTATTGGTATTTGCAACGGTTTTCAAGTACTGACTGAAGCGGGTTTATTGCCGGGCGCACTCCAGTCTAACCGCTCCGCCAAGTTTATTTGTCAAGATAGTCCCTTAAAAATCGTTAATGGGGATACGGCCTTTACGCGAGCGTATGGCGCAACGACTGAAATTACGCTGCCGATTGCCCATGGCGAAGGCAACTATTATTGTGATGAGGACACATTGGCACAATTACGCGCGAATCACCAAATCGTCTTTGAATACGTCGATAACTCGAATGGGAGTACCGCGAACATCGCCGGCATCACCAATCAGGCCGGTAACGTGCTCGGTATGATGCCGCATCCAGAACGGGCAGTTGAAATGATTTTAGGGTCAACGGATGGTTTAGGACTATTCCAATCAATTATCACGAGTCAAGAGGAGGTCGCCCATGCTTAAGAAGCAACCATTATCACCCACGGATGTCCGTGATTCAAAAGTCTATCGGGACTGGGGATTGACTGATGCGGAATATCAGATGCTGACCGATGACGTGCTGGGGCGGTTGCCTAACGAAACTGAAACGGGACTGTTTTCTGGCATGTGGAGTGAACATTGTTCTTATAAAAATTCCAAGCCGGTCCTGAAAAAATTCTGGACGCAAGGTGAACAAGTTCTGGAAGGCCCTGGTGAAGGTGCCGGAATCATCGACATTGGTGACGGTCAAGCCGTGGTGTTCAAAGCAGAAAGTCACAATCATCCGTCCGCAGTCGAGCCTTATGAAGGTGCAGCTACCGGTGTCGGTGGGATCATTCGCGACATCTTCTCGATGGGCGCGCGTCCAATTGCCTTACTCGATAGCTTGCGTTTTGGTGAACCGACTGATGCACACACGAAATATTTGATCTCACAGGTCGTTGCCGGAATTGGCGGTTATGGCAACTGTATCGGGATTCCAACGATTGGTGGCGACACGGTCTTTGATTCGAGTTACCAGAAAAATCCGTTAGTGAACGCGATGTGTGTCGGCATTCTTAATCAGGCTGATATTCAAAAGGGACAAGCAACTGGGATTGGCAACGCCGTAATTTATGTCGGCGCCAAGACCGGCCGCGACGGTATCAATGGGGCGTCTTTTGCTTCTGCGGAATTCAATGATGCCAATGAAACCCAACGTTCAGCGGTCCAGGTCGGTGATCCGTTCATGGAAAAACTGTTGATGGAAGCTTGTCTGGAAGTGATTCATGACCACGCCGACGTGTTGATTGGCATTCAAGATATGGGTGCTGCTGGATTAGTTTCATCTTCGGCTGAAATGGCGTCGAAGGCCGGCAGTGGGTTAACGCTTAACCTGGATTTAGTGCCGCAACGTGAAACGGGTATGACGCCGTTTGAATTGATGCTCTCTGAATCACAGGAACGGATGCTGCTGTGTGTGAAGGCTGGGGCCGAAGCGGAGATCTATCAAGTCTTTGAAAAATATGGTCTGGACGCGGTCACAATCGGTAAAGTGACGGATGGTCATCAGTATCAATTATTCCACCATGGTAAGTTAGTAGCGGATGTGCCCGTCGATGCACTCGCAACCAAGGCCCCCGTTTATCAACGAGAAAAGAAGCGGCCGACACGCTTGAACCATCAGAGTCATCATCAATTTATGCCCCGAATCGTTGACGCGACGGGGACGCTGAAGAAAATGCTCCAGCAACCCACGATTGCCTCCAAAGCGGTGCTGTATAACACTTATGACTCACAAGTGCAGACCAATACCGTTGTTAAGCCTGGATCAGATGCCGGTGTGATTCGGATTCGTCATACGGATAAGGCGTTAGCCATCACCACCGACGTAAATGGGCGTTACTTGTACTTGAACCCACGGGTCGGTGGCGAGATTGCGGTGGCGGAAGCTGCTCGTAATATCGTGGCTTCCGGTGGCCAACCATTAGGGATTACCGATTGCTTGAATTACGGTAATCCGGAGAAACCCGAACAATTTTACGATCTGGATGAATCTGCGATGGGGATTGCCCGGGCTTGCCAATTATTTAATACGCCGGTGATTTCCGGCAACGTGTCATTGAATAACGAGTCGAATGGGGAAGCCATCTATCCAACGCCGATGATTGGGATGGTCGGACTGATCAAGCACCAACGTGACATTACGACCAGTGACTTCAAGCACGCTGGCGATGCCGTCTACGTTCTCGGGACGACTGCTGCTGATTTTAACGGTAGTGAATTGCAAAAGATGCTAACTGGAACGATCAAAGGCGAGCTGTTCGACTTTGACCTGGTCACTGAGAATCGCAACCAGCGCTTGTTGTTGACGGCCATCCAAAAGGGCTTAGTTGCCAGTGCCCACGATGTCTCAGAAGGGGGCTTGATCGTCACCATTGCGGAATCTTGCTTTGGCCAGAATCTGGGGGTCGATTTAACGAGTAGTGAACCGGCAGCCAACTTCTTTGCCGAAACGCAATCGCGCTTTGTGATTTCAGTGACACCTGACCATCAAGCGGCATTTGAACAATTAATGGAACCCTACGTCACGTATCTTGGGAAAACGACGGACGCGGACCGGTTACTGGTCAAGACGGCCGACCAAGCATTTGATTTGAAAGTTAGTTTTGCCAAACAGTTGTGGGAAGGGGCTTTACCATGCCTACTGAAGTAAAAAGTTTGAATGAAGAGTGTGGGGTCTTCGGTGTTTGGGGTTCACCAGATGCCGCCCAGCTCACGTATTTTGGCCTCCACGCCTTGCAACATCGTGGTCAGGAAGGTGCCGGCATTACGGCTAATGACCATGGCAAGTTACGTACAGAGCGGGGGCTCGGATTATTAGCGGATGTTTTCCGTGATCCGCGGCGCCTCGAACAATTGACCGGACAAGCTGCTGTGGGCCACGTCCGTTACGCGACGGCCGGCAATCACGGATTAGAAAACATTCAGCCGCTGAGTTTTAATTTTAGTGATTCGCAGTTTGCACTTGCCCATAACGGTAATTTGACGAATGCGGTCACGTTGCGGCGGAACTTGGAACAAAACGGCGCAATTTTTCACGCTAGCTCTGACAGTGAGATTCTAATGCATTTGATTCGCCGCAGTCCCGCAGCAACTTTGACCGAACAAGTCAAGGATGCGCTACGTCAGATTCATGGGGGCTTTGCCTACTTACTCTTGACTAACGACCGTTTGATTGCGGCACTCGACCCGAATGGTTTGCGGCCGTTGGTAGTTGGACAACTGCCAACCGGGGGCTACGTAGTTTGCAGTGAAACATGCGCGTTAGATACGATTGGGGCAACTTTCGTGCAGGATGTGCAACCTGGTGAACTCCTGACGATCGACGATAATGGCCTCACCATCGACCATTACACGACCGATACGCAGTTAGCGATTTGCTCGATGGAATTTATTTATTTTGCGCGTCCGGATTCCGATATTCACGGCGTCAACGTGCATTCCGCCCGCAAACGAATGGGTGCTCGCCTGGCAGCGGAACAGCCCGTCGACGCGGACATTGTCGTCGGGGTGCCGAACTCGTCACTATCGGCCGCAACCGGTTACGCAGAAGCGAGTGGTTTACCTTATGAAATGGGCCTGATCAAGAATCAATATTCAGCGCGGACGTTTATTCAACCGACCCAAGCGTTGCGTGAACAAGGCGTGCGGATGAAACTCTCGGCGGTTAAAGGGGTCGTCGCGGGCAAACGGGTCGTCTTGATCGACGATTCGATCGTTCGTGGCACAACGAGTCGTCGCATCGTTAAATTATTGAAAGACGCCGGCGCCAAGTCAGTCCACTTACGGATTGCGTCGCCACCATTACGCTACCCTTGTTTTTATGGCATCGATATTCAGTCGACTAACGAACTGATTGCGGCGCAACAGACGATTGATCAAATGTGTACGACGTTTGGCGCGGATTCCCTGGGCTTTCTAAGTGAACAGGGTGTGATCGATGCCGTGGGGTTGGACACGACTGAACCATACGGTGGGCTGTGCATGGCCTACTTCAATGGCGATTATCCAACGGCACTGTATGATTACCAAGCCGAATATGATGCGGAGATTGCGCAATTACAAGCCAATCATGAAGGGGTGATCAAGTGAGTGATGCGTATAAGCGCGCTGGTGTGGATATTAACGCGGGCTATGAAGTCTTAAAGACGGTCAAGCAAATGAGTGGGAATGCACAATTGGGGGCTTTTGGGGGCTTATTCCCGTTAGATGCGAAGACAACTGGCAATGAACCAGTGCTGGTTGCGGGCACGGATGGCGTTGGGACCAAGTTACTAGTGGCGATTGCTGCTAATCAGCATACGACGATCGGTATTGACTTGGTGGCAATGTGCGTAAACGATATTTTGGCACAGGGCGCCACGCCGCAGTTCTTCTTGGACTATTTAGGTCTGGGACATACCGACCAGGCGCGCGTCAAAGCGATTCTTTCAGGCGTTGTCACGGGGTGTCAGCAGGCGCATACCGCACTAATTGGGGGCGAAACCGCTGAGATGCCGGATATGTACGGCGAACGACACTACGACTTAGCGGGTTTTGCTGTTGGTGTCGCGAATCGGGCAGACTTGTTGTCACCGACGAATGTCACAGTTGGCGACGTGTTGATTGGGTTACCATCTAACGGTTTGCATTCCAATGGTTTCAGCCTGGTCCGTGACATCTTATTCAAACAACATGACTATCAACTAACGACGGTCTTTGAAGAATTGGGACATGATTTGCAGACTGAACTACTACGGCCAACCACGATTTATGTCGATGCTGTTCAACCGTTATTACAGCAAAAGCTCATCGCAAGTATCGCGCACATCACGGGTGGTGGCTTGATTGAAAATGTGGCGCGGGCGTTACCAGCAGGCTTGAGTGCCCACTTGAAGCCAGAGACATGGCCGGTTCCACCGATCATGACGTTACTGGCGAAATTAGGCGACTTGACGACATCAGATTTGCGGTCGACCTTTAATTTGGGACTTGGGATGGTGCTCATCGTTCATCCCGAACAGGTGAATGCCGTGACGGCGAACTTGACGGCTAACCACCAAGCCTACTATCAGGTTGGAACGGTTCAAGCAGGGGATACTCCGGTCGTTTTCGAGGAGGCTAAGCATGCTTAAACAGATTGCCGTCTTCGCTTCTGGCAATGGCACGAATTTCGTTGCCCTACATCAAGCGATTGCTGCGAGACAACTACCGGCAACGATTGCGTTACTCGTTTGTGACCAACCGCAGGCACCGGTGATTGCCAAGGCGCGTGCGTTGCAAGTGCCAGTCCTCATCGTTGATTTTCATGACTATGCGAATAAGGCTGCAGCTGAGGAAATCATCCTCACGGCGCTACAGGCACGCCAAATCGACGCAGTTTTATTAGCCGGTTACATGCGGATTATCGGCGCAACCTTGTTGACCGCCTATCCGCATAAAATTATTAATCTTCATCCAGCGTTACTGCCTAAATTTCCTGGTCGTCATGGCATTGAAGACGCCTTTGCAGCTGGTGTCAGTGAGACTGGTGTGACGATTCATTATATTGATGCGGGCATCGATACCGGTCAAATCATCGCACAACGGACAGTTCCCGTTAAAAGTGATGATACGTTAGCGACTTTGGCAACTAGAATCCATGATTGTGAGCACCAATTTTATCCAGACGTTCTACAGACACTCATTAATGAAGGAGCAATTTAAAATGACAAAACGTGCGTTGTTAAGTGTTTCTGATAAGCAAGGATTAACTGATTTTGCGAAGGGGCTGGTCGCCTTAGACTATGACCTCATTTCGACCGGTGGGACTAAAAAAGCGCTTGAAGCTGCTGGTATCCCGGTTACTGGCATTGAAGCAGTTACCGGCTTTCCAGAAATGCTTGACGGTCGAGTTAAGACGCTCCATCCCAAGGTTCACGCAGGTTTGTTAGCGCGCCGCGATGTGCCCGCTCACATGGCCCAACTCGCTGAAGCAGGGATTGAACCGATCGACATGGTCGTCGTTAATCTATACCCATTTAAGGCAACGATTCAACGGCCAGAAGTGACTCAAGCCGAAGCTATCGAGCAGATTGATATCGGCGGTCCGTCCATGTTACGTTCAGCTGCTAAAAACTTTGCGGCCGTACTACCGATCGTTGATCCACGGGATTATGACCAAATTTTGGCAGCACTGCAAGCAGATGAAGTGACGCCAGAATTACGGCAGCGACTAGCGGCAAAAGTCTTCCAGCACACTGCGGCGTATGATGCCTTAATTGCGCAATATTTGACGACTGAAGAATTTCCAGAGAAACTGACGTTGACTTATGATAAAAAGCAGGCGCTACGGTATGGTGAAAACAGTCATCAACAAGCGGCCTTTTATGAAAATGCATTGCCAACCAACTTCTCGATTACTGGCGCGCAACAACTTCATGGTAAGGAGTTATCCTACAACAATATTAAGGATGCTGATGCCGCGTTGCGGATGGTCAGCGAGTATCAACAACCAGCCGTCGTCGCAATGAAACATATGAATCCATGCGGTGTTGGTCTCGGGACGACCATTGAAGAAGCGTGGGACAAAGCTTATGAAGCCGACTCCATCTCGATTTTCGGTGGCATTATTGCCTTAAACCGTCCCGTGGACTTAGCAACTGCTGAAAAAATGCACGCGCTCTTCTTAGAAATCATCATTGCACCAAGCTTCGATGACGATGCCTTTGCGGTCTTGGCGAAGAAGAAAAATCTGCGGTTAATGACGGTCGATTTTGACCAAGCCCACACCGCTGATAAATTCGAAACGATTTCAGTCGGTGGCGGCTTACTCCGTCAAGAAGTGGATGCTGCTTTTGAAACACCAGCTGATTTTACTGTCGTGACCAAGACCCAACCAACCGAAGCGCAACTGCAAGCGTTGGCGTTTGGCCAACAAGTGGTCAAGCACGTGAAGAGTAATGCGGTCGTCGTGACAACTGCGGACCGGACGCTCGGGATTGGATCCGGTCAAATGAACCGGATCGATTCGACTAAGATTGCGATTGAAAAAGCGATGTCTAAAGCTGGCTATGAAAATGCCATTTTAGCCTCTGATGCCTTCTTCCCGATGGATGACTGCGTGGAATATGCAGCCCAACACGGTATCCGGGCCATCGTTCAACCTGGTGGTAGTATTCGGGATAAAGATTCAGTCGCAATGGCAGACCGGTATGGCATCGCGATGGTCACAACTGGTGTGCGGCACTTCCGGCATTAATGAAAGGGGTGGCAAGGATGGCGAAAGTATTAGTTGTTGGCGGTGGTGGTCGTGAACACGCGATTGCTAAGGCGATGTTAGCAAGTCCACAAGTGGGTACGGTCTAT
Organism: Lactiplantibacillus sp. B652; assembly: GCF_023806745.1. NCBI lineage: Bacteria > Bacillati > Bacillota > Bacilli > Lactobacillales > Lactobacillaceae > Lactiplantibacillus > Lactiplantibacillus sp. B652. The sequence goes on from NZ_JAMSKY010000004.1 coordinate 89,514, forward strand.
TGTGCGCCAGGTAATCCCGGCATGGTCGCGGATGGGATTCAAACAATCGCGATTGATGAACTCGATTTCGCCGGATTGGCCGATTTTGCCCGCGCCAATCTAGTGGCAGTGACGTTTGTTGGTCCAGAAGTGCCCTTGGCAGCCGGTATCGTGGATTATTTTCAGGCAGCCGGGCTAGCCATTTTTGGCCCTAATCAAGCCGCGGCCCAACTAGAAAGTTCGAAAGTTTTTGCCAAAGACTTCATGCAACGGCACCAAATTCCGACAGCCGCTTATCAGCAATTCCACGAGCTCGCGCCAGCATTGGCTTACAGTCAGCAACAGTCATTACCTCAAGTTATCAAGGTCGATGGTCTGGCGGCTGGCAAGGGTGTAACGGTAGCGACGAGTTACGAGCAAGCTGCGACTGCACTGACCGATGCTTTTGAAAACAGCTCGACGGTGCTGATTGAAGATTATGTCGATGGGTTTGAATTCTCACAGATGGTCTTGGTCGGCGGAGATCGCTATGTCCTATTACCGACGGCGCAAGACCATAAACGACTTCAGGACCATGACCGCGGCCCCAATACGGGCGGCATGGGTGCTTATTCGCCAGTGCCCCAAATTACGCCGGCCATTATCCAGCAGACGGTTACCACGATCGTCGAACCGACGATTGCTGGTTTGAAGGCAGACGGGTTGAGTTTTGAAGGCGTGATTTACGTCGGTGGCATTTTGACGGCTGACGGTGTTCAAGTGATTGAATATAATCTGCGGCTCGGTGACCCGGAGACTCAAATCCTCTTACCACAATTACAAAGTGATTTCTATCAAGTCATCGTTGATTTGCTTCAGCATCGGCAACCACATGCTGAATGGCAAACGGTATCCAGTTACCTTGGTGTCGTGTTGGCGGCACCAGGTTATCCTGGAAAAGCCCAAGCCGGTGTGCCAGTCCCCACTTTAGCCGGGGCAGATTACGCGAGTGTTGCCGGTACGCCTGACCAACTAGTGAGTGCGGGTGGCCGGGTCATGATGGTGACGGCCAGTGCCGCTAGTCTGGCAGGCGCACAAAAGGCTGTTTATCGACAAATTAATCAACTGGCTGTCGGTGACCTGATTTATCGCCATGATATTGGGGCTAAGGGGATTGCGGCAACCACTGATTAGTGCTTGACAATCACGGCGTTCCATTCTATGCTTAACCCATTACTTAAATTCGACATTAAATTAAGGGTTGGGTGCGTCATGCCAATCTTGAAATCATCCTTTTTTAAGCAGAATTAAAAGGGATGATTTTTTATTTTTGAACGATCGACAACCAGTTTTGGAGGCTAGGCTTGCATGGAAATTGGAACCTTGATGGCAATGGTAAAGCGACACGTCCGGCAACGGCAAGCGACAGTCAGAAGGCGGGGACAGTTGCGCCGTCACATCACCATGTCCACGATCAGTGCAGCTGGATTTAGTAAGATTGAGGATGCCATTTTTATTGAGCAACTGAAAAAGCCGAATAATAACGCTAGAATTTGCCCTAATAATTGGTGGCATCTCAACTTTTTCTGGGAATTACAAGGGATCAGTCGAACGTCGGCCGCCCAGGTGCCCGCGTTGTCTTTGAATGGCAAAATCAGTGGCATCAATCATCCAGCCGTCGCACATTTTGAATTCATGCGTGAGCAAGTGAGTGATGGCGACGCCGATAAACAAATTTTGCCAGCACCAGCCCTATGTTTGGCTGAGCTCAAACGTCCGGATAATGCGGTGGCCGTTAGTCGCGTCTATCAATCAGATACTGAGCTCGTTCATGACTTAGCCAGCGCGTACCATCAAATCATGACTGACTTATACCACGCCGGTGCCCGTCGGATTCAGCTGAACAACGGGCACCAGTCTTCGGATAAAATTACCGAACTCAGTGCGCAAGTCAGTCGTGAAGCTGTTCAGAATTTACCGGCCGATTTATGTGTGAACTGGCACGTGGCCCAGGGGCACTATTATTCGGCGTAAGCGCTGGTAATGGGGTGCTTGAACCGATTGGAAGTGAGACTGGTATTCAACGGTTGGTGAGTTGATCATAACTGCAGAATAATGATAATAGTGCGCGCGACTGAGGTATTTGCTTTTGGTCGCGCGCACGTTTTGATTATCACTGATTCTGGTTTGTCGTGTGAAGCCGATTGTTGGATAGGCACTGGCAGCCCCAGTGATTGACTGTGTTTTGGTGAACTTTTATAATCATTAAGAGATTTAAAAACGATGAAGACGAGAGTAGAGGATTAGTACAGATGAAAATTGTTTTAACTGGCTCATTAGGTCGGATCAATCAAACTTTGGTGCCCAAGTTGGCGCATGCCGGGCATGACGTGACGGTCATCAGTCATAATGCTAGCCGTAGCGGACTGATTAAGGTCTTTCGGGCGACCCCCGCAATCGGGAGCATTACGGATGAGGCCTTTTTAACGCAAACGTTTAAGGACGCGGACGTGGTTTACTTGATGTTGACCGGCATCATGGCGAGTGAGGATATTTATGCCGCTGCGACCCAGCAAGCCGAAACTTACGCGGCGGCGATCAAGGCGGCTGGTGTTAAACGGGTCGTCAACTTGAGTAGTGTGGGGGCCGACTTGGGTCCTGAGGTCGGGTCGCTTTATATGTATCACTTAATTGAACAAACACTGATAACTGCTTTGCCGGACGTAGACATCACGTTCATTCGCCCAACTGCGATGTATTACAATTTATTGAGCAGCGTGCCAACCGTTCGCAAGAGTCATCGTATTTATACCAATGCCAGCCTAGAGGTCAAAAACGTTTGGGTGGCACCCATCGATGTGACGACCGTTCTGATTCAAGCGCTGACGAAACCGACAGCGGGGCAAACAGTGACTTACGTGGCCAGCGATGAGCAGACTTACTTAGAAGTGGCGTCAGCACTTTCTAAGACGCTCAAAATGCCAGATTTGCGGGTCTCACAAGTGCCAGATGAAGTGATGCAGGATCATCTGATTACGGCTGGTGCACCCGCAGCCTTTGCGCGAGAATATGTCAAAACGGTGGCCTACCAACGCGATCACGATTTTTATGCGGATTACCGCGCCCATCAACCGCGTTTAGGTGAGGTTAAGATGGCGGATTTTGCGCAGGTGTTCGCTGAAGATTATCGTAATCGACAGGTCATTAAGTAACTATCGGGCTCAGAAGTTAACTGTGGTTGTCATTTGGACAAGGACGATCTGACTTCATTTAGCTTGTCGCCAGTAAAATAATTGAAAAGCTGAGTGGTGAAATCGAAGACGATTTTCACCACTCAGCTTTTTAATTGACCATCATATTGATGATGATGACGCGCTCAACCTAGGCCACAAAGGCAAAGTACAGGATGAAGACGACCATCATCGTCCACATCAGCGCGTTAACCTCACGCCAACGACCTTTGACCGTCATCGTGATTGGATAGAAGATAAAACCGACTGCTAATCCTTCTGAAATACTGTAGGTCAGCAGCATCATAATCATTGTGAAAAAGGCGGGGACGGCAATTTCAAACTTGGTCCAGTCGATGTATTGGACATTTGAAAGCATCAAAATACCAACGATAATTAGCGCGGACGCAGTAACGGCAGAAGTGATCACCGTTAAGACGGGTGAGAAGAAGGCCGCAATCGCGAAGAGCACAGCGACGAAGACTGACGACAAGCCGGTCCGAGCACCAACGGCCACGCCAGAAGTCGATTCTACGTAAGCGGTCGTTGGGGAAGTCCCAAAGATTGAGCCCAGCGTTGTTGCTAAGGCGCCACTAAATAGGGCTTTACCAACACCTTTGACTTCACCAGATTCTTTATCGACCATGCCGGCTTCAGTTGCGACACCGACGAGGGTTCCCGACGTATCGAAGAGGCCGATAATGAAGAAGGTCAATATAACGATAATCATTTGAAACGAGTTAATGTCACCGATATGTGTGATAGCCTGGCCAAATAATGGTTGCACGCTTGGAACACCACTGACGATTCCAGATGGCAGTGGGATAATCCCAAAAATCATCCCAACCGCGGCAGTAATAAACATACCCCAGAAAATACCACCGGTCACATTAGCGGTCACTAGCATGATGCCCACGATAATCCCAAAAATAGCGAGTAAGACGGTGGGATTATGCAAGTTACCCAGTGCGACGGCGTTTGACTTGTCCGCCACAATGATGCCAGAAGTCTGGAGTCCAGAAAAGGCAATGAATAATCCAATCCCGGCCGAAACGGCATACTTCAGTGCACTTGGAATTAAATTAATTAATTTATCACGCAACTTTGAGAGGGTTAATAGGATAAATAAAATCCCAGCGACGAAGACACCGGCCAGCGCCGTTTGCCACGGAATATGCCATTCTTGGACGACCGTGTATGTGAAGAAGGCGTTTAACCCCATACCAGGTGCGAGGGCAACGGGAAAGTTAGCGACTAGTCCCATTAACAGACAGCCACCGATCGCCGCCAGAACAGTCGCTGTAAAGACTGCAGTTTTATCCATCCCTGCGCTACCCAATAGTTCGGGATTTACAGCTAAAATGTAGGACATTGCTAGAAAGGTGGTTAGACCACCAATCAGCTCACGTCTGACAGAAGTGCGGTTTTCCCGCAAATGAAATAGATGTTCTAGAATAATGACCCACTCCTAAAATTAATAAAAAACTAACAATTCAACAATTGTCTAGTATAACATACTGATTTTTCAGGGAACAGGGGGAGTTGGTTTAGTCGTGAGTGGTCAAGCCACGGCACGTGAAGATTGGTGAACGAACATTTGGCTAATCGTACTGAAAGCATCGCGATGTCTCAGGCTACCGAGTTAGTATGCCGCAACTTTCAAGCGAACGCAAAAACGCCGTAAGAATCGGAAAATTCTTACAGCGTTGATTTTATTTATAATAATTATTCTTTTTGAACACGGTCGTCTCAGTCAAGTTAACGCTGAGTGAACGACAATTAGGAGTGTTGTTCGGCTTCGTTCAGGCCGACCGATTCGTCGTCGACTTTATTTTCAGCGGCGTGCCGATTAAAGAGCAAGTTCAAGCCAACTGCGGCTAAACTACCGACGACCACACCGTTACTTAACATGATCTGTAGCGCGTTTGGTAAGAATTGGAAGATGTTGGTTTCAACCGTGACACCTAAACCAAGGCCAATCGAAACGGCAGCGACCAACAAGTTGTTGTTATTGCGAAAATCAACTTGGGCTAACATCCGAATCCCTTGAATCCCAACGATCCCGAACATGACGACCATTGCGCCACCCAGAACCGGGTCGGGGATGATCGTTGCAAGTGCCCCAATTTTCGGCAACAGTCCTAGGATGACTAAGAATGCTGCTGAGAAGTAGATTGGCTTACGCGTTTTGACCCCAGATAATTGCACGACACCGACGTTTTCGGAGAATGTTGAATAGGGGAAGGTGTTGAAGAGCCCACCGAGGATAACGGCGATACCTTCTGCCCGGTAACCTCGTTTTAAATCTTCACCTTCGATTTTACGGCCAGTAATGTCACCTAATGCGAAGAAGACACCGGTCGATTCGACCATGGTCGTTAATGAGACCAGAATCATCGTCAAAATCGAGGACCATTCAAAGTGCGGTGCGCCAAAGTAGAAGAGCGTTGGGAGATGGAACCAGCTGGCTTCAGCGACGGGTTTGAGGGAGACCATTCCCATGGCACCCGCAATCAGTGTGCCGGCGAGAATCCCAATTAAAATTGAGACGGATTTCATGAACCCCCGGGCAAAGACGCTAATCAGTAAAATAATCGCAATCGTCAAAAAGCCAATACCCAGTGCCTGCAAGTTACCAAAGTTTTTGGCGGATGCATCGCCACCACCGAGGTTTTCAAAGGCGACCGGAATCAATGTGAATCCGATGATCGTAATCAGCGAACCAGTAACGACCGGTGGAAACAGGTTTTTAATCTTAGAGAATAGTCCGGCAATCAGAAAAATAAAAATACCGGCACCAATAATCGAACCATACATCGTCCCCAGTCCGTAAGTCTTCCCAATTTGAATCAATGGGTTGACGGCTTGAACCGCACAGCCTAAAACAACTGGCAATCCAATCCCAGTAAGGGGCGTTCGCTTGAGTTGCAGGAAGGTGGCAATCCCACACATGAAAATGTCGATTGAGACTAAGTAAGTCAATTGTTCTTGGCTAAAATGTAACGCTGCTCCAATCAATAGTGGGACCAGCACGTCACCTGAATACATGGCTAATAAGTGCTGAAATCCTAAAACCGCCGCCTTAATATTGGTAATCTTAGGTGATACGGATACTTCCTTCAAATCAATCTTCCTCTCTCGATTAAGCTGATTTGCCTATAAAAAAAGTCACCCCGGCAAACGGGATGACCTCGTTTGCTTATAGTCCAACCTTTACGGGGTTGGGTAGAAACTCGTCAACCATATTATGACATTATATAGGCAATTACCACTTATTTGAATGAAGCCCATTCTAGCACAGATGAAAACCGAATACAAATGTACCCGAATATATTAATGTTCGTGAAAACGTCATTTTCAATAAATTTAAAAATGTAAACGTTCACTTTTGCGACTGTTGATTATGCCAGAGGAGTACGGCCATCTCAAGGGTTTGGGTCTGTTCGGGATCGTCTAAATTCAGTGTCAACATTTTTTCAATTTTTTTGAGTCGATAGATGACCGTGTTCCGGTGAATATCCAAATGCCCGGCAACTTCCGCAATATTTTGGTGGTAGTAGAAGTAGCCGTATAACGTGTTCAATAAATTTAATTGTTCGTTGGCACTAACGCCGCCGACCAGGCCACCTAAGACGCGTTCCACGAATGAGCGGGCTTCGTTTTGCGGAATCAACGAGATCAATTCCTTCACGTATTTAGGCCGATAAATCGTGACAGCGTGCGGACTATTTTTACTGAGGGCGAGAGCCTCGGCCGCTTCGTTATAAATCGTGGCCAGTTCGGTCAGTGGGAGCGTTGAATAGCTGTAGCCCGCAATCAAGCGACTTTGTTTATCGAGCTTCGGCTGAATGAACTCGACCAGCGCTGTTAAAAAGTGTTGGGCGTTTTGTTCATCGTTGATTAATAAGACAAGTTGCTGCTTTAATGAAAAAACGATGACGGAAGCTTGGTATTCTTTAATAAACCACAGTGTTAACTGCTGCACCTGTTCCAACAGATGATTGCTCAGTAAAGGTTGGTGGTTAGTGGTGACTAGAATAGCCGCACAGCGGAATTTAGTTTGTGGGTCGATCTGCTGAGCTTTCAGAGTCTTGTTGATCAGGTCATTAGAGATACCGCCGTCCATCACGTTTAAGTAGAAGCCACTGAGGTTACGAAAGGCAGATTCATTTAACATGTCAACGCGACTATTGACGAAGCTCAGCGTATTAAGCGCCACTTGGGTCAGCATTTGGTCCGTCGAGTTGGCGGGGTCTAAGTCTAAGATGCCGACAAAGGCCTTATTTTCTTTATAAGCCGAAAAGAGTGGCATAATGGTCAAATCATTAGTTTGATAGGGGATTGTGACCCGCGTGTTCAAGTTGAAATAATCAATATCGGTCTGATTGCGTAAGAAGTCTGTCAAGGTACTGCGCGTCATTGGCAAATCTTGAGATGCACTGACGACCCGGAAATGGCTGTCCATCAAAAAGATGGGGTGGTGAATCAACTCACGACACTTGTTTAAGACCGTTGTATCGGTTGGGTCTTTGAGCAATAAGTCAGCTAGCGTCTGGTTGGCAGTTACGATGCGACTCAGTTCATCTGTTTGTGATTTTAAAATGATACTGAGCATTTTACGCATGGTTTCAGAGATCAGTTCATCGCCGGGTGTGATGATGATGGGAACCGCCAATTCATCCGCTAATTCAATCACGGCCTTGGGTAGATGGTCGACGTAGCGGTGATCCTTGAATCCGAGTCCTGCACAATTAGCATCATGCATCGCTTGAATCAACGTTGACGGGGCCGTCGCTGATTGTGTAAACGGGTAGCCGTTGGTAATCAAAAACTGGCCGCTCGTCAAATAGTTGGCGATATCTGGCGACTCAATCATTCCGATATTACTAATTTCACGTTTGAGACCGCGTTCACCCGCAATGACCCGCATCGCATGCATGGATGGTGTTTGTAAAAGTGTTTGTAAACGCATAAAAAGTCCCCCTAAAATTAGTTATCTTTAACAAGTAGTATACCGATAATTTGGCAGTTTGACTATAATTAAATGAAAATAAGATTAAAAATAAATTAATCAGTCGATTAGTGATAGGGGTTATGCATTATGCGGGAGGTTAATTTGCGTTGAGGATGATTCAAACGTCAAATTCAAAAGCAGCCAGCTGAGGACCGCTGGAAGCAGTGCAGGTTTGCGTAAACTTTCGGTGGTAGCTGCGTCCTACACCGGCTTCCAGGCATTTCTGACAACGCTGGAACGCGATGGACACAGATTTAAGCCGAAAGCCCACGTCTTAAATACTGGTCTTCCACTAACCAAGCCGAAAACGCTTGCTAAGTGGAATTTCATCGCTGAGCATTGTCAGAAACGCCCTCCACCCGGGGATGGTGTTCGAAAGGCAGACATGTGCGGGGCCAACTTCTGATGAACTGGTTGTTGATTCCTGGTAGACAGTCATGTTGATATTCAACCGTCAGACCAGCTACCGGTAATACTAAGCTACTTGACTCGCGGTTTTAGACGATGAACGATAAGCACCACTGAACACTGTCAGAACTTTTTCCAACTTGTCTGAAATGATAACGGCTTAAATTTTAAATAAATAGCAATTTTGTCGACTCATCTTTCTAATCTCAAAACTAGTTGTTATTGGAATTAGTAAACAACCTTCAGAACATCTCATCGGCATTAAACTATCCGTAAGCAATTATTGATGTTGGCTCAAAGCATGCATGAAGGCTCAGTTTCCTAATATTTAGTGGGCAATTGCACCTAATTCGGTGGTCGTTCATCTGCCATTCGAGCGGCTTCCCGACTGTAGGGGCTGGCTGACAATGCTCAAGGGCGAAATTCTTCTTGTCCGGGTGGGTTTCCCGGGCTAGAAGAAGACTCGTATTTGAAATTGCGCAGTGGGCTTCTGCGTGAGTTCAAATCGATGTCCGCCCTGTTCCAGCGTTGTCAGCCAGCCCCGGAGGTCGGATTAGGGCGCGCATCGGCTGACGAACAGGAAACCAACTAACTAGCTCGTTTGTACCATGATTCATGACAATGGAACTTCCACAACACGCATCATCGCCGCCTTTTCACATAGACTTAATGAAAGTCGCTTAAATTGATTGGATAATTAACTGAACTTCATGGATTGCCCCTTGACAGTGGTAGTGGAGTTCGTTACACTTATTTCAATCAAACAAGCACCTTTAACTTAGTCCTGTGAGGCTAACAAGGGGAACGGTCATGTTAGGGTCTCCCACGCTTTTCGCAGGAAAACGGGGTGACCCTTTTTTCATCCCGTACCAAGGTGAAATTACAGAAATGGAGCTGACAAACTAATGGCACGAGAAGTCGTTGATGCAATGACCATGCGCCGTGCGCTGACGCGGATCACTTATGAAATTATTGAGCAGAACAAGGGTGTTGGTAACCTGGTATTTATCGGGATCAAGACTCGTGGGATTTTCTTGGCCCAACGGTTAGCCCAACGATTAAAACAGTTGGAAGGCGTTGACGTGCCAGTTGGTTCGTTAGATATTACGTTATATCGTGATGATCACCATGCCGTCGACGTGGCTGGACAAGCCAAGTTGAACGGTGCGGATATTCCGGTCGATATCAATGGCAAACACGTCATTTTAGTTGACGATGTGTTGTTTACAGGTCGGACAGTGCGGGCGGCGCTCGATGCGTTGATGGACCATGGACGTCCCGCTAAGATTTCTTTAGCCGTGTTAGTTGACCGTGGACATCGCGAATTACCGATTCGGCCTGACTTTATTGGTAAGAACATTCCAACCGCATTAGATGAACAGGTCAGTGTGGCCCTCGAAGAACACGATGGTCATGATGGGATTAGTATTGAAAAATTAGAAGAATGATTTAATTGAATATAACCATTTAATTGTTTCCAGAGAGGAACGAAACGGTTCGGTCATGCGTGACCACTTAATCGGAGTCTAGCCTCTTTGCAAACATTTTTGCGGAAGCTAGACTTTTTTTGCACACAAAGGAGACGGCAAAGCCATGAAAACGAGTCAAAACTTAGTCAGTGTCGAACAATTTAGTAATGAAGATGTGATGGCCTACCTGAAGTTGGCTCAGGCCTTTAAGAACGGGAAAACGATTGAATTAGCACGACCAACATTTGCCATGAATTTATTTTTTGAAAACAGTACTCGAACCCATACTAGCTTTGAAATGGCGGAACGACGCTTGGGCATTCAAGTGATTCCGTTTGACCCCAAGACCAGTTCGGTGACGAAGGGTGAAAGTCTACTTGATACGCTTAAAACGATTCAGGCGATTGGCGTAAATTTGGCCGTGATTCGCCACCCACGCGACCGCTACTATCAACCATTGCTTGACGCGGGACTCAGCTTGAGTTTGATCAACGCCGGTGATGGCAGTGGCCAACATCCGTCACAATCGCTGTTGGACATGCTGACGATTTTTGAAGAATTTGGCCATTTCGACGGCTTAAAGATTGCCATCGTCGGCGATTTAGCCCACTCACGGGTCGCACGTTCCAACATGGAATTGTTAACGCAGCTCGGCGCCAAAGTTTACTTTGGTGGTCCGCGTGAATGGTACGGCGCGGATTTTGCCCAATACGGGGAATATCAGGAGATGGATCAACTGGTCACGGAGATGGACGTCATGATGCTACTGCGGGTGCAACATGAACGACTGACTCAGGAAAATAATCAGGCGTTTGACGCCTCCGCCTACCATCAGGCGTATGGATTGACCAATGAACGGGCAGCGCGGATGCCGCAACACGCGATCATTATGCATCCGGCCCCCGTCAATCGCGGCGTCGAATTAGCGAGCGATTTAGTCGAAGCACCACAATCACGGATTTTCCAGCAGATGACCAATGGCGTCTATATTCGAATGGCGATGATTGCGACGGTGCTCGCGCATCAAGGCTTATTGTCAGCGACTCAAGTGGAGGCTTAACTCATGACGACATTAATTAAAAATGCGCAGATTTGGCAAGATGACCGATTACAGACGAACGATATTTTGATTGCGGATGGCCGAATCAAAGCCATTGGACAACAGCTGCACGACCAATTTGGACCAGCCGACCACGTGATTTGTGCCGACCAACATTTCGTCAGTCCTGGGCTAGTGGACGTTCACGTGCATTTACGCGACCCTGGTCAAACTGAAAAAGAAACGATTGCGACGGGCACTTTAGCGGCGGCCCACGGCGGCTTCACAACGGTGGGGGCCATGCCGAATGTTGACCCCGTTCCAGATACGCCAGAACGAGTGGCAACCATGGTCCAACGTAATCAACAAGAAGCCCACGTTCACGTCGCTCAGTACGCTAGCATTACGACGGGACGGACGAGTGAACAGCTCGTTGATTTTGCGGGCGTCAAGGCAGCCGGCGCCTTTGCGGTCAGCAATGACGGTTCGGGCGTTCAAACGGCGGGGACGATGTTTGCCGCTATGCAAGGCGCTGCGCAAGCGGGATTGCCCTTAGCGGCGCACGTTGAAGATGACTCGCTGTATCAACATGGCGTGATGAACGCTGGCCCAGTCGCGGAGCGTTTAGGCTTACCGGGCATCAACAACGTTTCGGAAGCCGCACAAGTCGCACGTGACGTGATGTTGGCAGAAGCTAGTGGCGTTCACTATCATGTGTGCCACGTTTCGACGGCCGAGAGTTTGCGCGTCATTCGAGCGGCTAAGCAGGCGGGCATCAATGTGACTTGCGAAGTTTCACCGCATCACTTACTACTCAGTGATACGGACATTACGATGGATAATCCAATGCTGAAAATGAACCCACCGCTGCGGTCACCTCAGGATCGTGCTGCGTTAATTGCGGGACTGCTCGATGGCACCATCGACATCATTGCGACCGACCATGCGCCGCATACGGACGCTGAAAAGACCGGGAGTATGAAAACGGCCGCGTTTGGCATTACCGGAATCGAAACGGCCTTTGCCACCATGTACACGGCTTTTGTGAAGACTCGGCTGCTCACACTCGGTCGGTTGATCGAGCTGATGAGCACGCGACCAGCTGAATTGTTTGGCTTGAAGGATGCTGGCAAGCTCGTCGTTGGCGCACCGGCGGACCTGACAATCATTGATTTGGACCATGAATACAAAATTGACGCGACCAGCATGTTATCGAAGGGCCACAACTCACCGTTTATCGGTTGGCCGGTCTATGGCAACGTCTTAATGACACTAGTCGACGGTCAGATGGCCTATGGAAAGGAACAACAAGCATGAAACGATATCTAGTACTTGAAGATGGCACGATTTACCCCGGCACGGGTTTCGGTGCGACCACCGCAACAGTCGGTGAATTGGTCTTTAACACTGGGATGAGCGGTTATCAAGAATCGATTACCGACCAGTCTTACAATGGCGAAATTTTGATGTTTACTTACCCATTGATCGGTAATTACGGCATCAATCGCGATGATCATGAATCCATCAAGCCAACGTGTAAAGGGGTCGTCGTTCACGAAGTTGCCCGCCGCGCTAGCAATTGGCGTAACGAACTCTCATTAGACGACTACCTGAAGCAAAATGATATTCCTGGCATCATGGATATTGATACGCGGGCGGTGACCAAGCATATTCGAACGAAGGGGGCCATGAAAGCCACCATCGTTGATAACGTCCTACCAGATACCGTTGAACGGCTCAAGGTCACGGAGCTCAATCGGGCGGTCGTCGCTCAGAGTTCCACCACCAATGCTTATCCGAACCCAGCGACGGGTCCCAACGTGGTCGTTGTGGACTTTGGTTTGAAACATTCGATTTTACGCGAACTGGCCAAACGTCAATGTAACTTGACAGTGTTGCCATACAACACGACCGCTAGCGAAATCATGGCTTTGAATCCGGATGGCGTGATGTTGACGAATGGCCCTGGTGACCCGAAAGACGTGCCGGAAGCCCTCGTGATGATTCGTGAAGTTGAGAAGCACGTGCCACTCTTCGGGATTTGTCTCGGCCACCAACTCTTTGCACTCGCGAATGGCGCCGATACGTTTAAGATGAAGTTTGGTCACCGCGGTTTTAACCATCCTGTTCGCGAGATTGCGACGGGCCGGATCGACTTTACCTCGCAAAATCACGGGTATGCCGTCGACCGCGAGTCTTTAGCGAAAACGGACTTGATGATCACCCATGAAGAAATTAATGATGGCACCGTCGAAGGCCTCCGTCATCGGGATTACGCCGCGTTTTCCGTGCAATATCATCCCGACGCTGCGCCTGGTCCACACGATGCTGACCACATTTTTGATGAATTTATTGATTTGATGGCCGCTAATCAAGCAGCCCGGAAAGGAAGCCAATTCAATGCCTAAACGGACGGATATTCATAAAATCATGGTGATTGGTTCAGGGTCAATCATTATTGGACAAGCTGCGGAATTCGATTACTCCGGGACTCAAGCTTGTCTGGCACTCAAGGAACTGGATTATGAAGTGGTGCTGGTCAACTCCAATCCGGCGACCATCATGACCGATAAAGAAATCGCGGACCAAGTATACTTGGAACCCATCACGTTGGAATTTGTGTCACAGATTTTGCGTAAAGAACGCCCGGACGCCATTTTGCCAACACTTGGTGGTCAACAAGGGTTGAACATGGCGATGGAATTATCGCAATCCGGCATTTTGGATGAACTGAAAATCGAATTGCTGGGGACGAAGTTGAGTGCGATCGATCAAGCCGAGGACCGGGAGCAATTCAAAGATTTGATGGCTGAATTACACGAACCCGTACCCGCTTCAGGCATCGCCCGGACAATTGACGAAGCCTTAGCGTTTGCGGACGAATCCGGTTATCCTGTCATTGTCCGGCCAGCCTTTACCATGGGTGGGACTGGGGGCGGAATCGCCGAAAATCCGCAACAGTTACACGACATTGCCGAGAACGGCTTGGCCTTATCGCCAGTCACCCAAGTGTTAATCGAACAAAGTATCGCCGGTTATAAGGAAATCGAATTTGAAGTGATGCGCGACGCCGCCGATAACGCGATGGTCGTCTGCAACATGGAAAACTTTGACCCTGTCGGCATTCATACGGGGGATTCAATCGTGTACGCGCCGGTGCAAACCTTAGCCGACCGCGAAGTTCAGATGTTACGGGATGCGGCCTTAAAGATTATCCGGGCACTAAAAATCGAAGGTGGCTGTAATGTTCAGCTGGCTTTGGATCCGGAAAGTTATCAATATTATATTATTGAAGTTAATCCACGGGTCAGCCGCTCGTCAGCGCTCGCTTCAAAGGCGACCGGTTATCCGATTGCCAAGATGGCCGCTAAAATTGCGGTGGGACTGCATTTGGATGAAATCAAGAATCCGGTTACCGGGACGACCTATGCTGAGTTTGAACCGGCGTTGGATTACGTCGTCTGCAAAATTCCGCGCTGGCCATTTGATAAGTTCACGCATGCTGACCGACGTTTAGGGACTCAGATGAAGGCGACCGGTGAAGTCATGGCAATCGGCCGTAACATTGAAGAAGCCACTTTGAAGGCGGTTCGTTCACTTGAAATCGGCGTGCATCACGTCACGGAGCCAGCACTGGCAACGGTCGATGACGATGTCTTGAGTGACAAGTTGATTCATGCTCAAGATGACCGGTTATTCTATCTCACCGAAGCGATTCGGCGCGGTTATCCGATTGAAGAACTGGCGGAGCTGACGAAAATCAACGTCTTCTTCTTAGACAAATTGTTACACATCATCGAAATCGAACGGGAACTCCAAGCGCATGTTGATGACTTAGACGTTTTGACGGTTGCGAAGCGTAACGGCTTTGCGGACCAAACTGTCGCTGATTACTGGCACGAAACCATCGACCAGGTTCGTCAATTCCGACTAGACCATGATTTAGCCCCCGTTTACAAGATGGTCGATACCTGTGCGGGTGAATTTGCTTCAGAGACGCCGTACTACTATGGCACATACGAAACGGAAAATGAAAGCGTCGTGACGACTAAGCCATCCGTCCTCGTGCTCGGTTCGGGTCCGATTCGGATCGGTCAAGGGGTCGAATTCGATTATGCGACGGTCCATTCCGTTAAGGCGATTCAAAAGGCCGGCTATGAAGCAATCATCATGAACAGTAACCCTGAGACGGTTTCCACTGATTTCTCAGTATCCGACAAGTTGTACTTCGAACCGTTAACGATTGAAGACGTCTTAAACGTTGTCGAATTGGAAAAACCAGTCGGAGTCATCGTTCAGTTTGGTGGTCAAACGGCCATCAATTTGGCAAAACCACTGGCAGACCATGGCATCAAGATTCTGGGGACGAGTGTGGCGGATGTCAACCGGGCCGAAGACCGTGATGAGTTCGATAAGGTCATCAAGGCCTTGGAAATCCCACAACCAGCTGGTGATACCGCTAGTGATGAAGCGACTGCCTTAGCGATTGCCGACAAATTAGGCTATCCAGTCTTAGTGCGGCCAAGCTACGTGCTCGGTGGTCGGGCGATGGAAATCGTCAAGAAGCGGGCGGACTTAGATTATTACATGCATAATGCCGTTAAAGTCTCACATGACCATCCCGTTTTAGTGGATAGCTACTTGGTCGGTAAAGAGTGTGAAGTTGATGCGATTTGTGACGGTGAGACCGTCTTGATTCCAGGTATCATGGAACATATCGAACGCGCTGGGGTCCATTCCGGTGATTCGATGGCCGTTTATCCGCCACAGTCACTGTCCGCAGCGGTTCAAGCCCAAATTGTGGATTATACTGAAAAACTAGCGATTGCGCTCAACTGTGTCGGCATGATGAACATCCAATTTGTCATTCATGAAGAACAAGTTTACGTGATTGAAGTCAATCCGCGGGCAAGTCGGACGGTACCATTCTTGAGTAAGGTCACCAACATTCCGATGGCTCAAGTGGCCACTCGTGCGATTCTGGGACAATCCTTGACGGACCAAGGCTATCAAACTGGGTTAGTCACACCTGGTCGATTGGTCCACGTTAAGGCGCCGGTCTTCTCATTCTCCAAGTTGAACCGTGTCGACAGTTTACTCGGCCCAGAAATGAAGTCGACGGGTGAAGTCATGGGCAGTGATGTCACGATGGCCAAAGCCCTATACAAGGCGTTTGAAGCGGCCAAACTGCACGTCCCAAGTCATGGCAACGTCTTATTCACCGTTCGTGATGATGACAAGCCCGAAACAGTGGCACTTGCCCGGCGTTTCCACGCACTCGGCTATCAATTGTTGGCGACGCATGGGACCGCCAGCGCATTGACTGAACAGGGATTACCGGTCACCGTAGTCGATAAAATCGATAGCGGCGAGCACGATTTATTGCATCGGATGGAAGCCGGTGAGGTGCAAGTCGTCATCAATACGGTCTCAGATGAAGAACAGGCAGAAAATGATGGAACGCTGATTCGGAATACGTCAATCATGCATGGTATTCCGCTATTCACGGCACTAGATACGGTGGCTGCCATCCTACAAGTGCGCGAATCGCAATCATTTGTGACCCAAGCGCTATAACATCACCGGGCATTAGGACGCGTGTGATAGTTAGTATTGAGTTCGATATGAATTTGCACGATCCATTTATATAGGAGGAAAATTTGATGGGACGATTAACAGTAGATTTAGCCGGGGTGACCCTGAAGAACCCAGTCATGCCAGCAAGTGGGACGGCCGCTTACGGTCAAACGATGGCCCAACAATTAGATTTGGCCGCACTGGGTGGTCTGGTCATCAAGTCCACGACCGCGGCACCCAAAGCCGGCAATCCGCGGCCAACGACGGCTCCGACCACGGCTGGTTGGCTGAACGCGATTGGGTTAAAAAATCCTGGTATCGATAACGTACTCGCAGAGAAACTCCCGTGGCTTGCCAGCCACTATCCTGAGTTACCAATCATTGGGAGTGTTGCTGGTGCAAGCTTCGATGAATACGTTACTGTTGCCCAGAAGATGGCCTCAGCTGAAAATGTTAAATTACTTGAAATCAATATTTCATGTCCCAACGTTGAACACGGCGGCTTGGCGTTTGGAACCGACCCAGACACGGTCACGGCCTTAACGAAGGCCATCGTCGATGTCGTTGATAAGCCGGTATTCATGAAGCTGACGCCAAATGTGACCGATATTGTTCCAATTGCCAAAGCTGCCGAGGCGGGCGGTGCGGCCGGCTTGACGATGATTAATACGCTGACTGGGATGGGCATTGATCTGAAGACCCGCCGACCAATCTTGGCACACGGTACCGGTGGCTTGTCGGGTAAGGCGATTCATCCATTAGCCGTGCGGATGATTCACGAGGTTCGCCAACAGACGACCTTGCCAATTATCGGCGTTGGTGGCGTCTTCACGCCAGAAGATGTCCTTGAATTCTACCTGGCTGGTGCAAATGCGGTTCAAGTTGGCGCGGCGACATACGGTCAGCCAACCGCTTGTACTGACATTATCGCTGGCTTACCTGCAGCGATGGATAAGTATGGCATCACGAGTCTACAAGCGCTGATCAAGGAGGTGCAGGGATGAGTCGACCAGTGATTATCGCCTTGGACTTTCCAACGGCTACTAAAGCGTTGGCGTTTTTAGACCAATTTCCAGCAAACTTGCATGTGACGGTCAAAATCGGGATGGAGCTGTTCTACGCGGCGGGTCCGGAGATCGTAAAGGCTGTGCAACAACGTGGTCACGCGGTATTTCTTGACTTGAAGCTCCATGATATTCCTAATACGGTGGAATCGGCAATGCGGGTACTCGGTCAATTAGGGGTGACCTATACGACCGTGCACGCCGCGGGTGGTCACATGATGTTAGCGGCTGCCAAACGGGGCTTGGTAGCTGGTGCGACGGCCGCGGGTTTACCAGCCCCTAAATTATTAGCGATTACACAGTTGACCTCGACGAATCAGGACATCCTTAATCAGGACCAACAAATTGCTGGGACGGTGCGTGCAAGCGTCGTGCACTACGCTCAGCTCGCACAACAGAGCGGTTGCGATGGCGTCATTTGCTCAGCGCAAGAGGTGCAGGCGATTCATGAGGCGGTTGGCACCGATTTTCTGGGGATTACGCCCGGAATTCGGCCAGCCCAGGCCCAAGCGGATGATCAGCAACGGGTGATGACCCCCGCGGCGGCCGCTAAAGCTGGAAGCAACGGCCTAGTTATTGGCCGCCCGATTACTCAAGCAACTGATCCGGTCAAAGCCTATCAAGACATTATGTCAGAATGGAGTAACTAATATGAGTGAAATTGCAGCAACCATCGCGACCGATTTATTAGCCATCCAAGCCGTCACGTTACGGCCGAATGCACCGTTTACTTGGGCGAGTGGGATCAAAAGCCCAATTTATACGGATAATCGGTTAACGATTTCATATCCAGAAGTTTGGCAGCACATTGCAAGCGGCATTGCGGCCATCATCAAGCGTGACTATCCAGAGACAGAGGTCATCGCAGGTGTTGCCACGGCTGGAATTCCGCACGCGGCGTGGGTCGCAGCTGAACTGCACTTACCACTGATTTACGTGCGGTCCAAGCCTAAGGACCATGGGGCTGGACGCCAAATCGAAGGTGTCTTGAAGCCTGGTGAAAAAGTGGTCATGTTAGACGATTTGATTTCAACTGGCGGCAGTGTCTTACAAGCGGCTGAGGCAGTCCAAGCAGCCGGTGGCCTGATTCAAGCAGTCGGCTCAATCTTTAGCTACGGTTTAGATGCCGCGACGCGTAACTTTGCCGCTGCCAAACTACCGCTGTTCAGTCTGTCAAATTATTCAGAACTAATCAAAGTTGCCCGCGACGCGGATTACATCAATGATGACGAGTTAGCTTCGCTCCACGCTTGGCGTCAAGATCCCGAACATTGGGATGCACAAGCGTAAGTTGGTCGACTGATCTTAATACTGATTAACCATTTAAGTGTGCCACCGGGTGGCCTGCTTAAATGGTTTTTTAGACCACCAGACCGGGGCTGAGGGAAAATGCTGTCATTGATTGGGTAGTAAAGTTTAAAATAGATTGAATGACGTGTGACTGGTGATAAGCAGTATCGAGATCCCTCAGACTAATTACGCCAAGTCAGTGTATAACGCACGTTGTGTTAGTTATTATTTCGCATGAATCATGATTAAAATGTGCCAGTTCTTAAGTTCAATAACAGCCAGCTATGGACCGCTGGAAACAAGGCAAGTTAGCGTAAACCTGATTTGATAGCTACGTCCTACACCGGCCTCCAGGAATTTCTGACAACGCTGGAACGCGATGGACACAGATTTAAGCCGAAAGCCCGCGTCTTAAATACTGGTCTTCCACTAACCAAGCACAAAACGCTTGCTAAGTGGAATTTCATCGCTAAGCATTGTCAGAAACACCTTCCGGCCGGAGATGGTATTCGAAAGGCCGACATGTGCGGACTCAACTTTTTGTTGAACTGGTCGTTGATTCTTAGAAACCAGTTACTTTGGTATTTAACTGTAAGACTTATCTCTGATAATCGCTAAGTCAGCATACTCATGTTTTGTTTTCGGGAATCAGTAACGTTACAGGACATGGGTCTCATTATCTCTAGTCGCCTGAAATGAAAAGAGCTCCGAATGCTCAACGACTGGAAATTAGCGAATAATACTTAGACAAGCGACTGAGTATACAGATGCTATAACTTACCATCGATAACGATTCGGAAAAGTATGCCTGAAGGACCAGACACCTAATAATCAGTGGTCAGTTGCACCCAGTTAGGTGGCCGTTCATCCGCCATTCGAACGGCTTCCCGACTGGAGGGGCTGGCTGACAATGCTCAAGAGCGAAATTCTTCTTGTCCGGGCGGTTTTCTCGGGCTAGAAGAAGACTCGCATTTGAAATTACGCGGTGGGTTCCTGCGTGAGTTCAAATCGATGTCCGCCCTGTTCCAGCGTTGTCAGCCAGCCCCGGAAGTCGGAGTAGAACGAACCCTCGGCTGACGAACAGGAATCCACCAACTGGCACGTTTTAATCATAATTCATGACAATTCAACTCGCACAAGACGTGTTAAAACATAAGTGAGAATAGAGGAAACAGTATATGTTAGCAATTTTGATTGGGTTAGCCATTGGTGTCGGCTTGCCGATGCAAACAAGTATTAATTCACGACTGCGCAGCTCAGTTGGGTCGCCATTCATGGCCTCACTGATTTCTTTTGCAGTCGGGACCGTGTTTTTGGGCGTGATTACCTTAATTGATGTCCATACGTTGGGTTTTTCACCAGCGTTATTCACGAGTCAGCCCCTGTGGATCTGGTTGGGGGGATTATTCGGAATCATTTATTTGACGGGTAATATTTTACTTTTCCCGAAGTTAGGCAGTGTCCAAACGGTGATTATGCCGGTGCTTGGCCAAATTGTAGCGGGACTCTTAATCGATAATTTTGGCTGGTTTGATTCAGCTACCCGTGCATTGACGCCTATTCGGGTGCTGGGTGCGGTGCTCGTCTTAGTCGGGGTCATCATTACTGTGGCGGTCAAAGGGTGGCTCGATAATCGCCATAACCGCATTGCTGAGTCCGCGGAACAACAATTAGCAACTCAGCAGACAGCGCTCTGGTTGTGGCGGCTCTTAGGCGTCTTTGCTGGGATGTTAAGTGCGGCCCAAACTGCAGTCAACGGGCATCTCGGTAAAGTGTTAGGGTCGACCGTCCACGCGGCGTTTATCTCGTTTTTGGTCGGAACTATCGGACTGATTATCATCGTTGCAATCTTGCATCCTGGCTTAAAATTACAGACACCGGCCGGTCAATCGAATCCGTGGTGGATGTGGATTGGTGGCATGATTGGGTCGTTGTATGTGCTGGGAAACGTCTACCTGGCACCAGCGGTTGGAACGGGGTTAGCGGTTGTTATTGTGCTAGTTGGCTTGATGGCCGGGAGCTTGTTGATCGACCAATTTGGCTGGTTTGCTTCCAAACGTAACCCGGTTACTGGCGCACAACTCTTAGGGTTACTAGTGATGATTTTTGGCGTGGCGCTGATTCGATTGTTCTAAAGCTACCGTCTCGATATCCATTGGGCTGCGTACGTTTAATAGGACGTTTATTAAAATTAAAATGGTGCTCATTCTCCAGTCAGAATGAGCGCCAATTTTTATTTTCAGCGTCTAAAAAAATCGATGCGTGAAAGCTTTTTTTCGGTGCAAAACTATGCGATAATAAGATTACTTCAATGAGAACGTTTGTTCAGGTTTAGAGGGGGAATTCAAGGTGAGTTTACAATTCGTGTTGGGGCCGGCCAGGCTGGATCACCGGTCGAAGATGGTTGAACAGTTAGTCGCGAAGTTACGTGCCCAACCCAATGATCAGTATTTCTACTTAGTACCCAATCATATTAAATTCGATACAGAAGTGGACGTGTTGAACCGGCTTGCAGAAGCCGATGGCCAAACTGGTTTGTACGCGCAAAGCCAAGTCCAGGTCTTTTCATTCACGCGTTTGGCGTGGTATTTAATGAAAAACGAGGCGGCTTATCAAGTTCCTCGGCTTTCGGCGGCGGGCATCAATATGTTACTGCATCGTATTTTGCAGCAACATGCGGATGAGCTGCGGTTATTTGGTGGTGAAATCTCACAAACTGGATTTGTGACGCAACTGGCCAGTGAAATTAATGAACTGCAACTAGCCAACTTGCAGCCTGAAGATGTAGCCCAACTGGCTGCCAATGCCCAGGCTGGCGACTTACAAGCGAAAATGCACGACCTCGCAATCGTTTATGCTGATTTTGTCACAGCGACTGCGGATAAATACTTAAAACCAGCCGATGTTTTGGTTCAACTGAATGCTTACCTACGTCATCAGGACTTACATGGCACGCACGTTTACGTTGAACTGGCGGGCTTTGCACAATTACCCGCTCAGGAACAGGGAATCATCACAACCATGCTGGAGCAGGGCGCGGACGTGACTATTAGTTTGGTGTTGGATCACAAAGTCGTTGACCAGGCACCGGATAACGGCATGCTCTTTTATCAATCAGGTCGACTCTACTATCGACTCTATCAGTATGCCCGAATTCGCCAAATTCCGGTTGGACAGGATATTCAAGCAACTGAGCCACGAGTGACAGCTGGATTGGCGTCCTTAGACGACTTTTGGCGTGGAACTCCTCAGGCCGCAACTGGCCAAGAAGCACCTAATCCCAACGTCCATCTCTTCAGAACAGATAGTCGGCAAACTGAACTGGCACAAGTTGGTCGTATGATTCGTGATATGGTCGCTCAGAAACATGTGAATCCGGCCGATGATTATCATTATCGTGATTTCTTGATTATGACGCGGCATCTGAATGCTTATAAGACAATGCTTGCGCCCACCTTTCATCAACTCGAAATCCCATACTTCGTTGACTTAGAACGATCCATGGCTGATCACCCATTGGTCGAATTGGTCAATGCGTTATTTGACATGGATGAACAGCAGTATCAATACCGCGATGTGATGCGGGTCCTCAAGACCGAATTACTGATTCCACAAATCAACGGGCAACCGATGGACCGTGAAGCCTATCGTCAAGCGGTCGATTTAACTGAAAACTTCATTTTGAAGAGTGGGTATCATGGTCAACAGTGGTTACAAGCCGAAGATTGGCAGTATTTCCAACTTACGGAAGGCGATATTGGGATTGAAACCGACCAAAACATCGAAATTTCGCGGCAAATCAATTTAATTCATCACTTTGTGGGGACGATTTTCCCACCTTTCTTCAAAAAAATGCAGCAAGCGCCCGATGGCAAGACAGCCGTCACCGTACTTGTTAATTTTTTGACGGCTCACGGTGTCACACAACAGCTTCTAGCGTGGCGTGACCAGGCTTTGGACCGCCAAGATGTTCAGGCCGCAGCAGAGCCAGAACAGACGTGGCAGACGTTTTGTGACATGCTTGATGAATATGTGACGATTTTGGGGTCTGAACCGTTTGAAATTACGGACTTCTTAGCGTTGTTACAGGCCGGATTTGAAGGCGCTAGCTACTCACAGATTCCATCGACCTTGGACCAAGTCTTAATTTCTGAAAGTGGAATCGTTCAAAGCCAGGATCACCGAGTCGTCTTCATGATTGGTGCGACTGATTTAGTCATGCCCGACCGCATTATGAGTAACAACTTATTGAGCGATGTCGATAAAGAGAATTTACAACCAAGCCTAGCTACTTTAGATGGTGACCACTATCTGAATGATTCAGCCGTCGTTCAATTGGGCGATGAAAGTTGCTTGAATTACCTGGCTTTTTTGAGTGCGCGTCAGCACTTGTTCTTTAGTGCACCGTTTAAAGACGATCAGGAAACAGATCTAAATTGGTCGACCTATGTTCGGCGGATTCAACAACAGTTTAATCTCAAGGAACACTCGTATCTGGGAACGCCTGACCCGACTAGCCCCGACGTTAAGCCGTTTGTCGGTACCAAACGCCGGACGCTCAGTCATGTGATCCAAGTCTATCGAGATGTGCTGACGACCAATACTGACCGCAATCGCGTTGGTGAACCATTACGACCAGCGCCAGTCTGGGTTTGGCTGCGTCAACAACTGACCCGGGATCCACAATTTGGGTCGTTAGCGCGGCAATTGATGGCGGGACTCAGTTATCGTAACCAACCCGTCACTTTGACGGCCGCAAGTGTCGAGGCACTCTATGGTCATCAAATTTATACCTCCATTTCCAAACTAGAAGAATTTTATCGCAACCAGTATGCCTACTTCTTAAAGTACGGCTTAAAGTTGCGTGAACGGGACGTCTTCGAACTATCCGCGGCTAGTACCGGTGAGTTCTTCCACGCGGTATTGGATGGTTTGATTAAAGCGCTTCGGACGGATCAGATTCCGTTGGCCCAAGCCAGTGATCAGCAGTTGGGTCACTATTTGGAAACGGTGACTCGCGAGATTCTCGACCAACCCCAATTTACGATTTTAACGAGTTCTAATCGCATGGCGTATCTCCAACGGCAGTTGATCAACACGGTGCGCCAAATTGCGTTTGCCATTCGTAATCAGAGTAAGTTGTCGGCGGCCGAACCGCGTCAAACCGAAGTGCTCTTCGGAAATGTTGGTAAGGAGCACGGCTTAAAAGCCTTAGATTTCCAAATTGATGCAACTCACAGTGTCCACGTCCGGGGTAAAATCGACCGGTTAGATCAGATTCAAGTGGCCGACCAAAGCTATCTAGGAATCGTTGATTACAAATCATCTACGCACAAGTTTGATTTCCAAGAAGCTTACTATGGCTTGGCAATGCAAATGTTAACGTACTTAGATGCGGTCTTGCATAATGAATCTGAATTAGTTGGCTCTGACCAAGAAGCGGTCAAATTGGCGGGTGCGCTCTACATGCATATTCAGAATCCGACCTTGAAGCCTAAGGAAATTCAAGGGGGCTTTGAAGCCGCACTTTTGAAGAAAAACAAGTACAAGGGGATCCTATTGGACGACCCACAACTGTTGGAACACTTGGATAGTGAGGTCCAGGAGCAGTCAGGAACCTCGAAAGTGTATCCATTTTCGCGACGAAAGGACGGCTCCTACAGTGGTGGTCGGGCAGCATCACTGGTCACTAACGAGCAATTGGAACGGCTACTAGCCCATAATAGTCAGCTGATTGTCGCCGCAGCTGAAGCCATTTTTGCGGGGCAAGTGCAACTGAATCCAATCCGGCTCAACGATAAGACAACGGCCTTACAATATTCGCCATACCTGGCTATCATGCAGTTTGATGCGATGTTGGCGGAAAATGCTTATCGCGATTTACCACCGCTGTCCGCAAAACAAGTACTTGATTTATTGAAAGACGAGAAAGGTGGCAGTTTATCATGAGTGGCGCAACCCAGTACACCGCAAGCCAACAAGCGGTGATCAAGCAACAAGGCAATAATTTACTTGTCTCAGCCTCAGCTGGTTCGGGGAAGACGACGGTTTTAATCGAGCGTATTATGCGTAAAATTTTAGCCGGAACTAATATCGACCAATTGCTAGTGGTCACGTTCACGAATTTGGCTGCCAAGCATATGAAACAAAAGTTGGAATCGCAAATCAACAAGCGGATTTCGACGTTGATGGCTGAAAATTCTAGTGAAACAACGGCGTCACCAGTAATCCGGCAATTACGGCAACAGTTGAATTTGCTCGGCGTTGCCAATATTAGCACGCTGGATGCGTTCTGTTTACGCATCATTCAACGCTACTATTACGTGATTGATTTAGATCCTGTGTTTCGATTGTTAACGGATAACACGGAAGGACTCTTGATTCGCGACCAGGTCTGGGATGCAGTCCGTGAACAGTTGTATAAAAAAGACGGGGCAAAGTTTGACTTATTGACCGCGAACTTTTCAAATGACCGCAGTGATGATGGGCTAAGCCGGTTGATTTTTCGACTATTCGACTTTGCGCAATCAACACCAGCGCCGCAAGAATGGCTAGATGGTCTGACCAAACCTTATCAGATTGACGATGGTCCGTTGACGAGTAGCGCATTTTATCAACAACAACTATTACCACTACTGGAAGATAATGTTGATGACATGTTGCAAAAATTAACGCAAGCGCAGAAAATCGTCACTGACTTTGACTTAGAACCGAAGTCGCTGGATGTCTTGCAAAGCGTGGCAACCACGTTAACGACCTTGCGCGATCAGTTAGCGACGGCGAGTTGGAATGAGTTGCGAGCGCAAATCAACGAATTCAAAGTTGGTCGACTTAAAAAGACGTATAAAGATGACCCAGACAAGACTGCCCATGCCAAAGCAATGGGCACGCTGATTGATGGGATCAAGAAGCAGATGGCGACGCTTAGTGAACGGTACTTTGCTGCCGAAGAACAACAAGTCTTAGATATCATGGTCGGTGCCAAGGCGATCGTTCAAGAACTGGTGAAGGCGACGAGTCAGTTCGGCACGGCATTTGCCGCTGAAAAACGACGTCGGCACGTCTTAGATTTCTCTGACTTGGAACATCTGACCTTACAGATTCTCACGAGTGATAATGAGAGTGGTCAAGCCGCTTTAAATCAATTAAGAGCTCAGTTTGATGAAGTCATGGTTGACGAATATCAAGATATTAATAGTTTGCAAGAATCTATTTTGCAGCTGTTGTCGCGTGATGAACCAGGCAATATGTTCATGGTGGGCGACGTCAAACAGTCAATTTACCAATTCCGCTTGGCGGATCCGCTCCTGTTCTTACACAAGTATCATGATTTTGCCGATAATCCAGCCCATGGCGATCGTATCGTGCTAGCCGAAAACTTCCGGTCAGTGGCCAATGTTGACCATTTGACCAACCTGATTTTTAGTCAGTTGATGGATGCACCGGTCGGACAAATCGACTATGACGAGGATGCTTACTTGAAGTACGGGCCGAAAGATTATCCGACCGATATGCCGCAGACGACGAATCTGTTGTTGTACCAGACTGAAACGGATGCGCCAGCGGAACTAACTCAAGAAGATGAGAGTAACTTTTCAATCGATGATCCGTCCGTGGGCAGTATCACGATGGTTGCGCAAAAAATTCTGGCGTTGAAGGCACAGGATAAGCCAATTTATGACCGGGGCGAGGGGACTTATCGGCCATTTCGTTATAGTGACGTCGCGTTACTAGTTCCAACCCGTAATCATAATTTGACAATTATTGACGTCTTCAAGCGTTACCACATCCCAGTCGTCGTTAACGATGCGCAGAACTATTTTCAAACGACTGAGATTCGCATCGTGATGTCGTTACTCAGTATTATTGACAATCCATATCAAGATATTCCGTTGGTCGCCGTGTTGCGGTCACCAATCGTCGGTCTTGATGAAAATCAGCTCGTTTATTTGCGGATTCAAAATAAAACGAGTGACTATTTCCAAGCCGTTCAGGACTTTTATCACCAGTACCCGAGCGGCCCCGCGACTGAATATGGGGATCAAGTCTTTGCTAAAATCGAAACGTTTTTGAAGCAACTCGGTGATTTTCGGGACTTGGCTCGCCGCAACCAAATCGTGACGCTGATTTGGCAGATTTATGAGCAAACTGGTTTCTTGGATTACGTGGGCGGCATGCCAGCTGGTAAACAGCGACAAGCCAATCTACACGCCCTATATGAACGGGCGTACAGTTATGAACAGGGGAGTTTTAAAGGCCTGTTCCAATTCGTTCGTTTTATTCGCCGGATGCAAGAAAAGGATCAGGATTTAGCGTCAGCGGTGGCAGAGACGGATGCCGAAGCTGTTAGTGTCATGACGATTCATGGGAGTAAAGGGTTGGAATATCCCGTTATTTTTGTCATGGATATGGACAAGCAATTCAATCAGACTGACACACGGTCCAGTGCGTTATTGGACCGACAAGCCGGAATCGGGATCACTTATCTAGATCCTGAGACACGGGTCAAATACCCGACGTTGCCGCAAATTGTGACGAAGCAAGTTGTGAGCCAAAAGATGCGTGCCGAAGAAATGCGTAAGTTATACGTGGCCATCACGCGGGCACAACAACAGCTCTATTTGGTGGGAACCATCAAGGATATTGATACTGCAACCGAAAAATGGCGGCAGGCGTTCACAAGTGATGGCCGCGTGCTCAGTGCACAAGCCCGCGTTGCCACCACCAATCAACTCGACTGGGTGGGGATGACCCTGATTCGTCACCCTGCGATGCGCGACTATTGGGGCGACGAGTGGCCGAGCTATGAATTGACAGGAGATCCCACCAAGTTTGCCATCGAATTGGGTGGTGCGACCACGATTGCGGCTGATGATACGACCACAACGGCCGATGAACAATTAGATGCCGTTCAGTTAGTCGAGCAACAAGTCAGCATTGATGTCGATCATGCAACGCGCGAGCAACTCGCTGCGCTGCTGAATTTCCATTATCCACATCAGGCATCAACGACGACCACGGCCTATCAGTCGGTATCGGAAGTTAAACGAATCTTCGAAGATCCTGACACGCCGTTGATGAATGCGAACCCAACGGTCAGTCGGCAACGCGTTCGACCAACCTCGCGCTACGTGACGGGTTCACTAGACTTGCCACAGTTCCTACAAACGACGCAGGCACCGACTAGTGCGGAAGTTGGGAGTGCGACCCACTTGGTAATGGAACAATTAGACGTGACGAAACCCGTCGACGAAGCAGCCGTTCAGGCGACGATTGACGATTTGGTGGCGAAACGAGTACTGACAAGTCCCGTCGCTGACCGAATCGCTGTTGAGACGGTGGTCGCATTCTATCAGAGCGACCTCGGTGAACAGATTCTCGCACATCCTGATAAGGTCCACCGTGAAGTGCCATTTTCGTTGCTGATTCCAGCACGTCAAATTTTTGACGTCGATGATCAAGAGGATAGCAAGGTCTTGATTCATGGGATCATTGACGGCTATTTGGAGACTGACGACGGCTTGATTTTGTTTGATTATAAGACGGACCACGTCAAACAACCGGCTGACCTCAAACAACGCTATGCGGGTCAGGTCAAGTTGTATGCCGAAGCATTGAATTCAATGTATCGTGACACAAAAGTCATCCAGCGCTACTTGTATTCGTTGCCACAGCATGTTTTTGTGCCGGTAGATTAGTATATGAATTGGAGCGGCTAGGTTGCAGCTTGGATTCCCACTTTAGTTGTAGGTTATGTCGTTGCTGAAATGTTCATCAGCTTTTTGGGGTTCGCTGTCAACCGGTGTTTATGAAGTTTTAGTGAGTCTAGGTATAAACAGTACACGTGGTACTAGTTCGTAATAAAGTAAGCTGTAAATAACCGACCGTATTTCCTGCGTCTGCTATATGGATTATCAAAATCATCAAAAAATGGATCAATGGAAAGGCATCAATGAGCTCAGGAAACGACGTTCACCGCATAGACTGAAAAAGGAAAAGAGTGTTCTAAACTTCTCGTTTTTTGAGAAGTTTAGAACACTCTTTTGTATTAGAAATAATCTGTAAAAAAATAAAACCAGACGGTCAGTTATTTACTGATTACGGTATTATTTTCAGAAATGACTTGGAAGGCGGTCGGTATTACTAGGATGATGGCGCAATAAGTTTATCAAGTTAAATTATCTGTAGAATAGACATGAATGTATGGAGGATAGAACATTGTTCGAATTAAGAATTAAAATTATACTCGTTATGAATTAACATATTCGGATTGGTGGGAAAAAATTGAAAGCGAGTTCTCGAGTCTTCAAATTAGCACTATTATCAGTTTCTCTAATGTTGACATCTGTTACTGCTGTCGCAGCGTCTATACCAAGCATGGTACAGTCATTCCCGGGATTCAAAGAGACGGACTTTGAATTGCTAATTACTATCTCTTCTTTTTTTGTTGTCGCTGGTGTCTTGCTAAGCCCGCTAATCGTGCACTTTATACATGAAAAGAGCACGGTAATCCTAGGTCTTTTGTTAGCGGGATTTGGAGGAATCATTCCTGCCTTTATTAGTAACTATTGGATGATTTTAATTGGTCGAGCATTCCTGGGCTTGGGTCTAGGATTATACAACTCACTTGCGGTATCATTAATATATCTGTTTTATAATTTACCTGAATCAGAGAAAATGATTGGTTATCAAAATGCATTCCAGAATTTTGGTGCGGCAGGACTGACGTTATTTTCTGGAGCACTTTTGTCGATTAATTGGCGTTTCTCATTTCTAGTGTATGTTATCGCAATTTTTATTGGACTTTTTTTTAAGAGATACGTTTTTATTCCAGTAGCTAAAAAACGTCCGAAAATGGCTAAAACGGAATACCAGGTTACACCAAAAGCATGCTTTTTATTATTTGCAATGGTATTTGGAATGATGATTTACATGTCCTTGTATAATGGTATTAGTATTAAATTCTCTAGCTTAATTGTTGCTAAGAAACTTGCCACCAGCTCACAGGCTAGTGTTGTTCTTACAGTTATGCTTGCACTTAGCGGCGTTTTTGCTATGACATTTAGTAAATTGAGTCTTTGGTTAAAAAATTATCTTAATCCAATTTCAGTGATCATGTTGGCGATTGGTTATTTAATAATGACTTTTGCTGATAATTTCTTTTTAGCCGGTTTAGGGGCTATCATCGGAGGAATGTCGTTTGCAATCTTTGGACCGTATCTTTTTCTAAAGAGTGCTGAAATTCATAGAATACCAGTTACTATGAGTTCAACTTGTTTACTGATTGGTGCAAATATCGGCTGCTTTTTAACACCATTTATTTTTGAAATGCTTGGTCAGTTAGCGTCAAAGCACATTATGGCAGAGTTGACGATGGCTTGTATATTAATTTGCGTTTGTGCCATAACATATTTATTTATCACCATTGTCGTCAATAAAATAAATAATAAAGCAGCTTAACAGCGGAAATTGATGTGTGGGCAACATCAATTTCCGCTGTTTGTATCGATACGAAAAGCCTTCGGTGTTGTACCTAAATACTTCCTATAAAGTTTGAATAGAGAAGTGGGACTTTTGAAGCCAACCATTCCGGATATGCTTTCAACCGAATAGTTCGTATTTGTAAGCAAGGTGCGACTGCTTGAAAGTCGTTTCTGATCAATAAGACTTTGAAAAGTGCTACCTGTTTTTTCTTTCAGCATATTTCCCAAGTAATTTTTATTATAACCGAAGTGATGTGCTAGTTCGTCGAGCGATAACTTATTATAATGATTATCAATGTACTGCAAAATAGCAAGTTCCAAACTAGATGATTTAGCAACCTGATTGGTTTGTGATTCAACTGTGTTTGCTAGTTCGATTAATAACGTTGAAAGCAATAAGTTTAATGACTTGTTACGATTTTGTCTTTCAGAAAAGGTTTTAGCAATCATCATTTTTATGAGATCATTGGCCATTTCATTCTTGTTGATATCAAATAAAATGAAGTTATTGTGAACAGCATTTACAGCTGATGCGTTCATCATGAACTTAGTAACCAAACTTTCAGAATCGGCGAGATTTTGCATAATATTATTCAAAATAGAACTATCCTGAACACCAATATTTATGAGAATATCGTTTGTACCGATATAGTCAATACGTTGAATAATATCTTTATCCATCAAGATTAAATCATTCTCTTTTAGCTGGATTTTTTCGTCATTAATATATTGAGTACAGTGCCCAGAGTACATGTAATTAAATTCTACAAAGTTATGACGATGGGCCGGCGTATATGAGAAGCGCCGGCTTTTATTGATAAATATATTTCCTTCTTTGAAGAAGCCTTTAGTAGGCATAGTTGGAATATTTCCATCGTGATAATCTAAGTGAATTGTGTTAACATTTTGTTGATTTTCTTTCTGTAATCGTTCAATTGAATCCTCGGTACGCAAGAGTTTGTCCAGCTGACTTTTATCCATTTTACCATCTCCAATCAGCATCATTCTCTCATAATAAATCTAATAAATGAACCCCTAAAACACTGAACTTTTAATATCCACATTTTCAATTTGTTGATGTTACTGACGTTATAGAAAAGTTGAGAATTACTTTCCAGCCTATGACATAATCTGTATTTTTAACAGTGTTACGTGGAGAAATGATATTGTTACATGTATTGGAAAGCGGTTTAATAAACACATAGCAAACTTGTAAGCCTTTTCAACGGGCGGCGTTGATATGCAGAGAGGAAGAAAATAAATGTCGAAATGGATTTGGTATCATGGTGATTTTGAAATTTATCATGCAATGAAACAAAACTTTGATCGTGAAGAGCGTGGAATGACTTGGCCGGCATATTGGTATACTTCTAATTGGAACCATAATGTTTACTTTAAGCGAGATTATGAAGTTACCCACAAGCAAACATTCATTGTTCATGCGAAGGGCAAAGGATATGTAAAAATTACGAATTTAGGTTCAGATGAGCATGAGTCTAAATTTCCGTTAGATACTAAAATTGAAAGCCCAATCGGTCACATCCGTATCCAGGTGTTTGTTAGTAATATGCAGGGATTGCCGACAGTTTTGGTAGAGGGCAATCAAATATTTAGTGATGAAGAATGGGTCGCTTCTAATTTTCTGGGCTCTGACGTTTCGGTAGGGACGAGCAAGTATTTTACGCATGCCAATCAGAACCCAATGAAGTTTGAATATTCTCAGAGAAGACTTATGGCGTCAAAAATTGAAATCATTGATGGAGGAACATTATATGATTTTGGTCATGATATTACTGCCCAAACTTTATTTAAGTTCAACAATAATTTTCAACAGATTACTCTGTCATATGGTGAAAGCCGAACTGAAGCGCTTGATGTACTTGGAACATATCTCAAGCATACTTTAAAAAAAGAGAAAGATCCTTTGGGGCAATATTATCCAGAAACAAAAACTTTCGTTACAAAATTACGTGCTTTCAGGTATATATATGTGCCGGATGTTTCCAATCTGAAAAAAATCGGACAATTAAGCGTGAATTTTGAATATGTTGATTTTCCACAAATTGGTAACTTTAAATCATCGGACAATGAATTGAGCCAGATTTGGAAAATCGCAGATAGAACACTTAGGCTTTGTTCAGGTGTCTTCTTCATCGATGGCGTGAAAAGAGATCGATGGGTTTGGGCTGGGGATGCGTATCAATGCTACTTCATGAATCGATATGATTTTTTCGATAAGGAGATTGTTGAGAGAACAATTTTAGGATTACGTGGCGAATTAGATATTAAACAACATCTAGATACGATTGTTGATTACTCACTGTATTGGTTGATTAGTATTGAACTTTACTATGAAACGTTTGCAGATAAGAACTTTGTTAATAATATTTATCAAAAGATGAAACGTTTAATGGATTATTCTTTAGAGCAAACAAATGATTTGGGCTTTATCTATGGACGTAAAGGAGATTGGATCTATATTGACTGGGCCGATATAGATCGCAATGGAACGTTATGTGCAGAACAGATGTTATTGGCACGTGCCCTCCAAAGTATGGTTTATATCTCAAAACTTCTGGGTAAAGATGATACTTTTTATCAAAAAAAATATCATGATCTTCGCCAAAATATTGATCATTATTTCTGGAATGCTACAAAGCATGCTTACATTGACAGCTATGAATCTGGGATGAAGCATGTGAGTCGTCACGCGAATATTTTTGCAATTTTATTTGGCTATGTGGGACAAAATCGTGCAAATGAAATAGTTAGAAGTGTGTTGCGTAACGATAGAATTGAGCCAATTAAGACACCGTATTTCAAGTTTTGGGAATTGGAGGCACTCGCCCAAATTGGTAAATATAAGTATGTCCTAGATGAAATTAAATCATATTGGGGTGGAATGTTGGCTAATGGTGCAACGACTTTTTGGGAACAATTTGATCCAACCAAGCAAGGAAGTGCACGCTATGAGATGTATGATGACAAATATGGTAAGAGTTTATGTCATGCATGGGGTTCAAGTCCTATTTACTTGATTGGAAGATATTTAGTTGGTTTGCGGCCGACAGCACCAGGATATGGGACATATGAAATCAATCCACAATTAAAATTACTTAATGATTTTGACTGTACTTTTCCGCTTAGTACCAGTGGAGACAAGGTTGAGATGTCAGTACACGAGGGTACTTTAAACATAACCGCAACAAGGCCTGGTGGTGTTTTAAAGTTGAGCGACCGTAAAATGACGATTCCCGCTAATGAAACAATCGAATTATCAATTAATGAAAATAATAATTGGAAGGTGAAAAAATGACTAAATATCGTGTTTATGGTTTACGTGTTAATAATCAGAGAACACCAATTACGGTTACTTATCCGGTAACTTTTACTTGGAAGTTAATCAGTGGTAAGCAGAAGCGCTACTTTTTAGAAATTTCTACTGATAGCGACTTTACGACACTTGTCTTAAATATCGAAAAGTTTACTTCTAATACCAAGTTTGTACTGAAAGATAAAATGCTTGACTGGAACACAAAGTATTATGTGAGAGTTCGGTCTTTAAATAATAAAGATGAACTGTCCGAATGGTCGACTGTTCATACATTCGAATTACCAGTTGTTGAATGGTCCGCTAAATGGATTCGACCCAAGAAGCAAAATAATCCAGATCATCCGTTTCTAACTAAATATAATTTCAAAACAACTGCTCCAATCGAAAAGGCTCGCCTTTACATTACGGCTCAAGGTGTTTACCAAGCCAGTTTGAATGGTAACCGGGTTGGCAACGATTATTTTCGCCCCGGTTTTACTGACTACAATCATCGTCTTCAATACCAACAATATGACATTACAAACTTATTGCAAAATGAGAATGAGATTCAAGTGTTAGTGGCAGATGGTTGGTTCACAGGTTATTACGGTTGGGATCAAAGCAAGGACAAATTTGGTCATCGAACAGCTTTATTGGCTCAGTTACAGATTGAATATATCAATGGAGAAAAAGTAACTATTGGCACGAATGAAAATTGGAAGTTTTTTGATAATCCAATTCAGTCTGCGGATATTTATAATGGTGAGACAATAGACTATCGCGTCCGAAATGCCATTATCGGAAACGGTGAAATGACCGTTATCAACTACCCAAATAAAAAGTTAGTCCCACAAGAAGGCCCGAGCGTGCACCAAATTACAACGCTTCATCCTCAAAAAGTCTTAAAATCTACTCCAAACGAGACTATTTTGGATATGGGGCAAAACATGGTTGGTTGGGTTCGTGTGAAAGTCCATGGCAATAAGGGACAGAAAGTGATAACTCGCTACGCTGAGATTATGGTCAAACATAAAGATTTTTACACAGATAATCTTCGGAATGCGAAGGCAATGGATACGTATCTCTTAGATGATGATACAGAAGTAATCGAGCCCCATTTTACTTATCATGGGTTTCGCTGTGTACAAATTAAGGGGCTCGGTTACGAACTGAATTCTGAAGATGTTGAAGGAATTGTTCTTTCATCAAAGATGCAAGTTACAGGCAGTTTCAAAACTGATAATGAAAAATTAAATCGATTAGAAAAAAATATCGAGTGGTCTTTGAAAGCAAATTTCTTTGATATTCCAACTGATTGTCCACAACGCGATGAACGTTTGGGATGGACAGGCGATGCGCAAATCTTTGCCCCAACGGCGAGCTTTTTAGTTAATACTCAGGGCTTCTTCAAAAAGTGGCTTAAAGATGTTGCCTTAGACCAAGCTGATCAAGGTGGTGCAGTACCATTAGTTGTTCCGGATGTGCTAAAAGGAATGCTAAGTGATGGTCAGATGAATACAACAACCGGTTGGGGCGATGTTGCTACTTTTGTTCCTTGGACATTATATAAAATTTATGACGATAAGGAAATCTTAGTTAACCAATATGACAGTATGAAGTCATGGGTAGATTACATGATGAGTCGTGGTGATAACCCATATTTATGGGACACGGATATTCAACTCGGTGATTGGTTGGCACTTGACTCACCGCATAAAGGAGCCGATCCTGTTTTTGGTGCGACAAGCACAGCATTGGTTGCCACAGCTTTTTTCGCTGAATCGACACGAGTCTTAGCTTCAGCAGCCAAGGTGTTGGGGAATATGAGCGATTACTTGTTCTATCACAGCGCCTATGAAAAGATTGTTGAGGCATTTCAGTCACACTTTTTAGATGCTAACTATACACTGGTTTCAAATACTCAAACTGCAAACACATTAGCGCTTAAATTTAATCTTCTAGACGGACAAGCAAAACAAGTAGCCATCCAAAATTTGGTTAACATGATTTACAACAATAATGATCATATTGTGACAGGGTTTCTTGGAACGCCATATGTATGCGAAGTTCTTGCAGATAATGGCTATCAGGATCTTGCATTTAAGTTACTTTTCAATGAAGATTATCCCTCTTGGCTATATCAAGTAAACCATGATGGACCAACGATTTGGGAACGTTGGAATTCTGTCATGGATGACTACACGATGAATCCGGATGGAATGAATTCACTTAATCATTATGCATATGGTGCAATTGGTAATTTTTTGTATCGCTATCTAGGTGGTATTCGGTTGCGCAAACCTGGTTATAAAGAAAGTATAATTTATCCAGTACTTCCCAAAAATAACAAAGTGAATCATGTTGCAATCCAATTCAACAGTGAGAATGGATTGATACAGAATACATGGACACGTAAAGGTTACCAATTCCAAATGGATACGATTGTTCCTGACAATACAGAAGCAATTATTGTGTTGCCGACGCCAGCGGATAAGAAAGATTTGTTAAATAAATTACAAATGAAATATCCGAAAATGATTGTGGGATTGACTGACAAATCAACAACTGAATTTATGGGCGAAAAATATCCGCTTGGACCAGACTCTGAGCGTTCGTTGACAGTATTTGGAGCCGATGCTGTTGTGATAACAGTTACAGGTGGAACTTACAATTTTGAATATCAATTAGGATAATTTACCTAATTACAGGAGAAAAATCATGGATACAAAACTTAATGAGAACGAACTCGTAAAGAAGTACCGTCCGTTGGCAACTGCCGCAGGAGTCGGTTCAATGCTTGGATCCGGAATTATTATTGGCTTATCAACAACATTAGCTGTATGGCAGGATGGATTGCAACTCTCAAATAGTCAAGCAGGGACAATTTCAGGTGTTTTGACTTTAATGATTGGATTTGGCTCTTTATTTGGTGGAAGAATTGCTGAACATGTTGGCTTAATTAAAACGTTTAATTGGATTAATTTGTTTTATGGATTTGGAACCCTTATTTGTGTATTTTCTACTAACTTTGCAATGCTTGTTGTTGGAATTGGAATTGCTGGGATAACTTCTGGGATAGATCTTCCAGTTTCTTTAGCGGTGATTTCACGGGATGCACCAGATAAATCGGTGAATAATAAGTTAGTTTCCTACACACAGATTTTCTGGCAGCTCGGAACCTTTGTCTCTTCGGTAGCAGCTTTTATCGTTTCTAAAGTTAGTGGGGCTATGGGCGCACGAATTGTCTTTGGCGTTTTGACAGTGATTGCTTTCTTTGCCTGGCTCTGGCGGCTAGAATCTCCAACATTTAAAAAATTTCATGCATTAGGTAATGAATACTGGGCCAAGATGGACTTGGAAAATAAAGATGAGTCAAAAGCTAACAATGCATCTGTTATTAACGTTTTATTTCACCAAGGTAAGGGAAAATATATGAAATTCTTTATTATGATTATTTCATATTATTGTTTATGGAACTTGCTTGCCAATACATGGGGACAATTTGGAACGTTTATGTTACGTAAAGCAAATGCTTCGCAAAGCCTGGCTACTGGGGCAGGGCTAGTAATATCATTCTGCGTAATGGGTGTGATTGCCTTCTTCTCGAAGGTTTGTTCTAACAATAAGTCACGTATGAGTTCATTTATTGTTGGAGCAATTATTACTTTTGCATCTTTCATCTTGTTAGGATTTTTTGGAACAGCTGTCATCGGTATTATTTTGGCCCAATTTTCTTATCAAGTTGGTGCGTCGCTTGCCGGCGAAGCAATGTATAAAGTTTGGACACAGGAATCATTTCCAATGGGGGTAAGATCTTCTATCCAAGGAATTGTCAACGGAACATCGCGACTCTTGTGTGCCCTGTTTGCGATTGTAACGCCGTCATTAGTTATGCCTGGCCGTATTATAACAACAATGTGGGTATTTTCAGTTGTCGTCATTATTTATGCGATTATTGGTGTGGTAATGGGGAGAACTCAGAAAAAGTATGGCATTGATGCTGAATAAATCAGGTTAAGTGGCAAATTGTAAGGGGATGCTTTTCTAAAAGATAAATAGACCCGGAATCTTGATTCCGGGTCTATTTATCTTTTATTGGGCTAGAATTAATGATATTTTAGAAATGCTTACACCCGCCCAGGAAAGAGGATCACGGTAACAGAATTTGATAAGCATTCCGCGCCTCATCTGGTTGATGATCAATGTAAATCACGCCGCGGTAGTCAAAGCCGGCTTTGGTGATAACGTGTTGCATCCGCTTGTTTGACAGGTGGGTGTCGATGCGGATTTGGGGAAATCCGAGTTGATAGCTGATGGTCATTAAATTACTGAAATAAAAATCGGCTAAATGCTGACCATGGTAGCCATTTGCGATGGCGATACGATGGATGGAAGTGTAACGATGATGAGTCGTTGCTTTCCAGGAGCCATCGCTGATTTGAGCATAGTTGGGGTCCGGTGTGGTCAGTAGCGTTGCAGTTCCGGCAATTTGGCCATCGACGATCAAGACCCATGCGAGTTTGGCATCAATATCCGCTTGAAGGTCCACTGATTGGGGATAGCCATCTTGCCACTGAGGAATTTGGTCAGCGGCTAGGGCCGTTTTGGCTTGTTCAATAATCGCCATCATGGCTGGTAAATCTGCACTGGTGGCTTGACGAATGTATTTTGACATAAAAATCACTACTCTCGTTTAGATGCACACATTATAAGCCAATTCATTAACCTGGACAAATCAGGAACACAATAATTCTTTTTTGACGGGGTAAGTTTTATAATAGAACTTATATAATGAACTGATGTCAGTGAATTGATAATGATGATAGGAGTGACTCGATGAAAGTCTTTGTAATTGGTGCCCATGGTCAGATTGGTAAAAAAATCGTCTCAAAATTGGTGGCTCAAGGCGATCAAGTCTACGCCGGTATTCGACAACCTGAACAGGCGGAAGCCTTTGAAGATGCGGGTGCTGAACCCGTCCAGTTCAATTTGATGGCTCAGCCTGAAGACTTAGCCTTGGCTTTCAAAGGGATGGACGCCATCGTCTTTTCTGCTGGTTCTGGTGGTCAGACTGGTTACGATATGACGCTGATGATTGATTTGGACGGTGCCGTCAAGTCGATGGAAGCGGCCGAAATCGCCGGCGTTAAACGTTACGTCATTATTAGCGCCGAGTTTACCCCAGACCGCAGTCGGTGGCCACGTGCATTACAACCTTACTATGTCGCAAAGTACTATGCCGACGAATGGTTGAAGACGCGCACTCAGCTGGACTATACGATCCTGCAACCAGGAACGTTGTTGAACGACGCTGGAACTGGTCAAGTAACGGTCAATCCGGAAGTGGGCGGCGAAATTACTCGTGATGACGTTGCGACCTTCACCGTGCAAGCCTTGCGGACACCCGCAACGATTGGTCAAACGATTGCGTTAATCAACGGAACGACGCCAATTGAAACCGCAGTGCAACAAGCCGCTAAGTAATATCATGATAACTAAGAAAACTCACGGTCATGCGACGATGGATTTTGTCGGATGATTGTGAGTTTTTGATTCTCGCAACGTCACCTCAAAACTAAACCGACCAGTCCACCGATTGAAAGGCCGCAATCAAGTTAGAGCGAAGCGCGGCCTGGGGCGGACTGAATTGCATTTCGCGGCGATATGCGACCCCGACATTAAACGTTGGTACCTCGCTATCAGCTAAGGTGATGCGGGTCAAGCCTATCGGTAGTGCGACGGAATTACTGAGTAGGGCGATTCCCATGTGGTTACGAATCATATTCAAAATACTACCGATTTCGTTAGATTCGAAGACCACGTTAGGTCGAATATGATGCTGCCGACATAATTGGCGAAATGCTTGGCGATGGACAAAATTGTCCTTCAAGGCGACAAATTGCCGTTCTCGTAAGTCTTTAAAGTGCACAGTTGCCGCTTGAACCAAAGGGTCGTCCGTCGCGATAATAATACTGAATGCCTGCGTATCAAATGTCGTCAGTTGAATCGCTGGGGCATCGAAAACATTGAGATAGGCTAAGACGGCCAGGTCTAATTGTCCGTTTTGGAGGCTTTTCAAGGCTGCTAGCGATCCTTGACTGACGGGCTGAATTTGGTTGAAAAGCGTGGTCGGAAGTTGACTGGCGACGCGCGGAAAATAATTAATTTCGATAATCGGAGGCATCCCAATCACCAGTTGGTCGGCCGTCGTATGGGCGACTTCTTGACGCATGAGTTGGGTCTCCGCCAGTATTTTTTGGGCATGCTGTTGGACTTGCTGCCCGGTCGTGGTGAGTTCAACGGGCAGGTGTGGATTGGCGCGAATCAGTAACTGAGTGCCTAATTCACGTTCTAGTCGTTGAATCGCCGCAGTGATGGTCGGCTGACTAACGTGAAAACGGGTGGCGACTTGTGAAAAACTTTTGAGCTCAGTGAGCGCGAGATAATATTGCAATTCTTTAATATTCATTGATAATCCCTTATATAACAGTATTTTGATAACTAGTATTATGAATGGCTATTATAACATGTTTATTTGACTATGCTAATCGTTGTGACTATGGTAGGACTATTAAGAGAGAAGGGAACGTTGCAAAATGTTCGCGTATGGCACATTGATTATTATTTTAATTGTTGTTGGTATCGTTGCCGGAATCGTTAGTACTGCCGCTGGCTTGGCGTCGCTGGTCTCATATCCGGTGCTATTGGCTTTGGGCCTGCCACCGGTGACGGCCAATGTGACCAATACGGTTGGCTTAGTTTTTACGAGTTTTGGCGCCGTACCAGCGTCGCGGCGTGAATTACGAGGGCACGGCCGCGAGCTCAAAGTTTTATTACCACTGACGTTGATTGGCAGTATCGTCGGCGCCATTTTGTTATTTGTGATTCCCGCTGCGACTTTTGCCAAAGTGGTGCCGTTTTTCATTTTAGTCGCCGCCGTGTTAGTTTTGATTCCACGGCATATTCACGTTAAGCAGCCGGGAGAAGTCGTCGTTACGCCCAAATGGGTCACGGCATTGGCCTGGCTCGGGATTTTCCTAGTGGGGACGTACACCGGTTACTTCGGTGCGGCTGGTGGCGTCCTGATGTTGTCGATTTTATCGTTTATTAGCGATACGCCATTTGCGGTGTATAATGCTCAGAAAAATCTGGCGTTGGGACTTGCGAACATCGTGTCAGCCGTTGTTTATGGCTTGCAGACGCCAATTAAGTGGCACTATGTCATACCTTTGGGAATCGGCTTTTTGATTGGTGGTAGTCTTGGACCACACATTGTTCGACATGTGCCTGCTCAGTTGCTCAAAATTGTGATTGGCATCGGTGCGCTGGGATTAGCGGCTAGCTTGTTCAAGTCGGCGTATGGACTGTAAAGTAGTCTTGCGGTAAGTGTGGCCGACGCCAATCCATACTTGGACTAGCAATACCTAGAAATACAGGTCGGCAACACAGCGAGCAAACAAAATCGTCGTTGTTAGCATTCCTCTTGAATGTCGACAACGACGATCTTTGTAACAGCGCAAGAATTCAGCCTCCAGATCTGGTACACGTTTCATGCACACTCAGCCACCCACTGCACTTAATGCACAACACAAAAAATCGCGATCATTTTGAGCAACGTCTCAAAATGATCGCGATTTTTGATTGGTCAAGTCGACCACCACTAATATTAGTCATGATGGCGTGACCGTGTGCCGAGAAAATAGGCGCCCACGGCTAGCAAAATCAAGAAACCGATGATGCCAAAGGAGCCACCCATCCACATGAATGGCATGCCACCTGTAAAAGCCCAACTACACATATTTGGTCACCACTTTTCAATATTGATTCTAAGCTCAGTATACGCCAGATGCACGTGATAACCAATCGTTTTGCATTAGGCTAGGCAGTTGAGTAGTTGACGTTGCTCACTGGTCGATAGCG
Organism: Lactiplantibacillus sp. B652; assembly: GCF_023806745.1. Taxonomy (NCBI): domain Bacteria; kingdom Bacillati; phylum Bacillota; class Bacilli; order Lactobacillales; family Lactobacillaceae; genus Lactiplantibacillus; species Lactiplantibacillus sp. B652. The sequence goes on from NZ_JAMSKY010000004.1 coordinate 131,279, forward strand.
GTAGGATTGGCAAGCGCGGTGTGCCTACCCGATGGTGTTGTGCGTTCAGGGCGGCCTTGACCGGTGCTGGTGAGGGCTGGTTAAAGAGGGCGGTCATTTTTGGAATCAGTCGGCGCTGGATTTGGGCCGCTTCCGCAACTTCGCCTGTCGTTAAATGAGTGCGCATCGCTGCCATTTCGGACCCAAATAGGTGACTGGCGACAGAAACAACCCCTTGTCCGCCGTAGACCAACGCCGTCAGGGTCTGCGCATCTTCGCCAGTGTACACGAGAAAATCGCGGGGCGCGTCTTCGATGATGGCTGCCAGTTCCTCGTCAGTGCCGCATTGCTTGACCGCGACAATATTCGGATTTTGCGCTAACGTCAGAATGGTAGAAACGTTCATTTTTACGCCGACGCGTCCGGGAATATTGTAGATCATGACTGGGAGTCCGCCCTGTTCCGCAATCGCGGTAAAGTGGGCGAGCATCCCAGCTTGATTCGGTTTGTTGTATGGTGGCACGACGACTAGCGCGGCGTCGATGCCGATAATTTGGCTGACGATATGGGTGAATTTGATGGTCTCAGCGGTATTGTTGCTACCGGTGTTGGCAATAATTGGCACGCGGCCGTGGACAAAACGGGCGGTCCGTGTATACAAGTCGCGTTTTTCAGCAATACTTAACGTGGGACCCTCACCAGTCGTGCCGCCGACGACTAGACCCTCAGTCCCATTCGCTAGCAAATATTCGATGAGTTGTTCAAGTTGCTGGTAATCAATGTGGTGCTGTTCATCGAACGGCGTGACCATCGCGGTGATGATGTGGGCGCTTGATAATTTCATGTCCTGTTTACTCCTGACTAGCGGTTTGGACCCGCCATAATGCAAGTTGATTCATACTTTCACGGAGGACTGATTGGCTGGCGGCGTAGCTGATTCGAAACCAACCTTCGCCACTGGCCCCGAATGCGGAACCGGGAACGACTGCGACATGGGCCTCGTGGGCAAGCCGGGTTGCAAAGTCCCAACTTGAGCCTTCAAAATCAGTTGGCAACTGCACGAAGATGTAGAAGGCGCCGGTCGGATAAATATAATTGAGGCCAATCTCACTGAGTCGCTTGACCATATAATCACGCCGCTCCTGATAAACGGACCGCATTGCCGGGCCATCATCCAAGCCATTGGTCAACGCTTCAATTCCAGCGGCCTGACTAATTGAACTGGTCGAGGTCACGAGGTATTGGTGGGTCTTCTTCATCTCGGCAATCAGGTCGTGCGGGGCTAAAATAAAGCCCAGTCGCCAGCCGGTCATGGCATGTGATTTTGAGAGCCCGTTGATGGTGATCGTTTTGCTTGGATACAAGGTGGCAAAGGCGGTGTGCGCTTGCTCGTAAGTCAGTTCGCTGTAAATCTCATCACTGATAACATAGATGCCAGCCGTGGCAATCACCTTTTGGAGCGCTTGCAGTTCGTCTCGGGTGTAGGTGACGCCAGTTGGATTGGTCGGGTAATTTAAAATCAACGCTTTGACGTGGTCGAGGACGTGCTCATCCAGTGCCGTTTGCAGCGCGGTCGGTGTTAATTTATAGCCGGTCGTGGTGGTATCGATGGGAACTAACTGTGCGTTGGCCATGGACACGACCGGTTCATAACTCGTATATGCTGGCGTCGGGAGCAGGACCGTATCACCGGGATTCAGAATCGTTAGTAACGCCGTGGCAACCGCTTCTGTTGCACCGACCGTGGCAATGATTTCTTCTGGGTCATAATTTAATTGATATTTTTGATTAAAATAAGTACTGGCCGCGTGCTGCAGGGCGGCGAAACCCATCAATGGTGAGTAGTGGGTCCAATCATCACGAATGGCGGCAATGGCCGCCTTTTTGATGTGTGCGGGTGTCGGTAAGTCGGGCTCGCCAACGGTTAATTTGAGAATGTCAGGAATCGTACTGATGGCTTCGTCAAAGCGACGGATGCCAGAGACTTGAATTTGCTGGATACGGATATTCGTTTGCATATTGAGACCTTCCTCTCCTGGTGATTACCGTCTATAATAGGGGATAATTGTCATCTGAAAAATAGACAATTTTGACAAAAATGAAAGGACAGTTGTCAAATGCCACTAAATCGCTCTGAACGAACGCCAATGTACCTGCAACTTTACCGACAATTACGTGCTGATTATGATGACACGCGGGCCAATCAGCCGCTCTGGTCGATTCGTAAAATGGCGCAAAATCTCGGCGTCTCGAAAACGACCGTCGCGCAAGCCTATGATCAGCTGGTTGCGGAAGGAATCGTCTATAGCGTTCCTGGCAGCGGCTATTATTATCGTGACCAGGCGGATTGGTCACCGGACCAACCGAGTACGGATCAAATTGTGGCCCCTAAGACACCAGTCCCGGTTAAATACGATTTTCGTTACGGTGTGACCCAACTGTTGTCCCCAAGCTGGAATGCATGGAAACGGGCGGTGCGCTTAGCCCTCCGACAAACGGAACAGCAGCCGACCGCCATTTATCCGGATGCCCAGGGCTTACCAGCATTGCGGGCGGCACTGGTGCGGTTTCTTAAAACAACGCGGGGCGTACACGCCACCCCGGAGCAAATTGTGATTACCAATGGCGCCAAAGCGGGCCTCGGCATTTTATTGAGTATTTTACCGCGCGCCACACTCGGTATCGAAAATCCGGGTTACCGGGGATTATCGGACTTAGCTGCCAGCTATGGCCACACGGCGGTGAATATCCCGGTAACTGCCGATGGACTGGATCTTGCGACAGTCCGGCGAGTGAATCCGCAAGTCGTTTATACGACTCCCGGGCATCAATTTCCATTAGGTGTCATCCTGCCGATTGAGCAACGGTTGGCGTTGTTAAAGTGGGCAGGGGCTGACCACCTGATTATTGAGGACGATTATGACAGTGAATATCGTTATCGTGCGCATCCATTGCCGGCGCTCCAGTCATTAGCGGCGGCCAACCAAGTCGCATACCTGGGCACATTTTCGCGCGGCATTGACCCGACGTTGCGGATGGGATACCTGGTCTTACCACCACGGCTGGTCTCGGTCTATCACCAACACTATCAGTATCAGGCAGAAATGGTGGCGGGCTTGTTGCAACAGGCGATGGTCAATTACTTTGATGATGGCGCCTACTATCGGCATCTGAGTCGTAATCGTAGTACGAATCGGCAAAAATATCGCTGCTTGTGTGATCAACTCAAACGAAGCAAACAGATTCGGCCCATCATGACGGGGGCGGGGGTTCATTTGGTCGTTCAGATTCCAGGTATCGACCAGGCGACCTTACTGAAAGCGTTGGAACAACAGCAAGTGCGCATCTATCCGCTCAATTCCAATTGGACGGCCATGCCATCAGCCGACTATTACTTGTTAGGCTTTGCCGGGCTGACATTGGCGGATTTGAAGGTCGGTGTTCAGCGACTGATGCAAGTCTGTGAACGGCTGAGTGCGACGGGAGCGTAATCCTAGTTTAGCTTAGTCATTGTCTGGGCAGGGGCGATGAGTAGTTGGTTTGGCAATCATGCAAACGAGCGGGTCTGCACCGACTAATGAGCCGCAAGCCAACTGATGCCTATGTTGGGCCTTGATCGCTGTTAATCAAGCAAAACGGTGGGGGCTACCTAACAAGCAAATCGAGGCCCGCAGTCGCACATTTCGTACAAAAAAGGTTGGCATCACTCACAGCGAGTCATGCCAACCTTTATTTGTTCAGTAATTTAAATTAATACTTTAGTTCCGGTAAACCCAACGATGACCGTCTTTGTGCAAGAGTTCATCGGCGGCGTCTGGGCCCATTGTCCCAGGCCGGTAGTTAGGGAAGTCCGGTTGATGTTCGTCCCAATACTTCTGAATGACATCGACGAATTTCCACGAATCAGCAACTTCTTGCCAATGGGTGAAGTTCGTGGCGTCACCATTCAGTGCATCGTGTAGGAGCCGTTCGTAAGCTTCTGGACTGCCCGCGGTCGCTTCAGCGTCGTGGGAATAGTTCAGCTTGACCGGTGTCGTTGCAAAACCTTGGCCGACTGCCTTGGCGTTCATCCGTAATTCAAACCCTTCCGTTGGTTCAACGTTGATGGTGAGAATATTTGGATCAAGACGGGTTGACGCATCATCATTTTCAAGCACATCTTCGTGGTTGAAAATGTTAACGACTGGCCGCTTGAAGACCACGTCGATCCGCGTGAACTTATCAGTCAAACGCTTACCAGTCCGAACGTAGAATGGCACGCCTGACCAGCGATAGTTGTCGATCATGATTTTACCGGCAACGAAACTGTCGGTGTTGGAATCTGGTGAAATCTTATCTTCATCACGATAAGCCTTAACGCCGTCATCGCCAGCACCATATTGCCCACGAACAAAGTTAGTTGCCACTTCTTCGGGCTTCAATGGCCGTAAACTCCGCAGTGCCTTGACTTTTTCAACATCAATGTCTTTTTCAGTGAATTCGACGGGTTGATCCATCGTTAACAGACTGAGAATTTGTAAGATGTGGTTTTGGACCATGTCGCGCAAGGCCCCGCTATTGTCATAGTAGACGGCCCGTTCTTCGACACCGAGCTTTTCACTCAAGGTGATTTGCACGTTGTCGATGTAGCGGTTGTTCCATAGTGATTCCCAAATATTGTTACCAAACCGAATAGCCGTGATATTTTGAATCATTTCCTTACCAAGGTAGTGGTCGATCCGGTAAATCTGGTCTTCATTGAAGGTCGCCGTTAAGTGATCATTCAATTCTTTAGCACTGGCGTAGTCATGACCGAATGGCTTTTCAATGATCACCCGGTTGAACCCATTGTCCGTTAAGATATTTTCAGAACGCAAGTGTTGCGCGATCGTCCCGAAGAAATTGGGGGCCATCGCTAAGTAGAAAATCCGGTTGCCCTGTAAACCATACTGGGCGTCCAACTTTTCTGATAACTTTTTCAGGGTCATGTAGTGTTGCGCATCAGTCACGTCATGTGATTGATAGTAGAAATGGCTGGCAAACTGGTCGACGTCTTTTTGGTCAGCGTCTAAATCAGCCAGTGAGTCACTAATGACTTCGTGATAATGTTCATCAGTCCATGGACGACGCGCCGTGCCAATCACGGCGAAGTGGTCCTGGAGATAACCTTTTTGATATAGCTTAAATAACGACGGATATAATTTCCGTTGGGCAAGGTCACCAGTTCCACCAAAGATGGTGAATAAGGCAATTTTTTCTTTACTCATCAATTTCACTTCTTTACTTAGAGTATTTTAAACTGAAACATGCTTGTCAATTGTTATTTAGGATAAACTACCAGTATCAATATTAAGCAATTAATCGAAATGGTCAATTATAAAGCACTGGAATTACGATTGCGACTGTTTAGGAAACTGTAATTTCAGTTCGTGTTCGGTGGCCATGTTTTGAACAATTAGGCCAACTGCCAAGGCAATGGCCTGAAACTTGAAGCTTTGTAATAGGGCAATCTGGAATAAGCCGCCAGCCAGAGCGCCAATTAATAAAATGGAGAAAATTTCGATACCAACCATTGAATAAAAGCGCTGTGCAAACCGCCACGTCTTCTCGTTTTGGATGGCGCGTCGTGACATATAGCCCGCCAGTGAGCGCATTTTTGGCATGCGGACGCGTTGATAAATCCAAAGCAGCAGAATTACGAAGAATCCTAACGCTAACCCAAAGCTATTATTCGCCATGTTGTCACCTCAATTGTTTGTAAGTTACACTTGTTGGCAGTGTTTATTATATTATAGCAATCATTAGGGGTATGAGTCGACAATCAGGTTCAAAAACCGGACATTTCAATTTTAACTTTTTGGATAAGTCCGAGTTATTATCGCAAAATGTGTCTCGGTTCGGCCTGCTGAACAATCCAATGGTGTCCTGATTTAGATTGCTCAACTGTGTGGGTCCTGCTGAGGCTGATGGGTGGTAAACCCGGCCGAGTAGCGTATACTAGCTAGGGATAGTTTTGACAATGAGTTAACTAAATTATTTAGAACTGAGGTGAGCGGATGCAAAAAGAAGTTCGGTTGCGGTGGCTCTTTTTGGCTAACTTGCTGAACAACGCGGGGGCGGCCTTCATGTGGCCACTCACAACCATCTATATGCATAATTATTTGAAACAGAGCCTGACTTTTTCAGGCATTGTGCTATTTTTGATGTCGATGGCGATGATTGCCGGCAACTACTTAGGTGGACACTTGTTTGACCATTGGCGGCCATACTTTACAGCTTTACTGGGTGGCGGGATTTCAACCGTCATGCTGGCAACGCTGATATTCTGGCATAGTTTATGGCCATACGCGATCGGTTTAATTATTGTCGGTTTTGGGGACGGTATCAGTATGACGGTCGTGAATGCGTATGCGGCCACGGTGACGACGAGGTCTAATCGGTACGTCTTCAATATGTTGTACCTCGCTCTCAACGTCGGCGTCGTTATTGGGACGTTACTCGTCGGCTACTTGCTAGACTTAGGCATTAGCGTGGTCTTCATCGTGACGACGATTTGTTATCTGGGATTGATGACGATAACGATCAGTACCTTCAACGTGACACCGGCGCACCGGACAGCGACGGCAACAACTAAGGCTGCGGATACGACTCCCAGTAATCATCGTCAATTGATCTGGATGATCTGCCTGATGATTTTTACGATTTATCTCAGTTATGCGCTGTGGGAGAGTATTTTGTCCGTACACATGACCAACTTAGGAATTCCGTTCAGGCGCTATAGTGAAGTCTGGACGATCAATGGCTTGCTGATTATCGTCAGTCAACCAATCGTGTCGCTATTTAACGAGCGGTTCAAAATTGGCACCCAGATTGGCTTTGGAATTACCTTATTTGCGTTGTCGTTCTTAGGACTCGTTTTTGCGCGCCAATATGTTGATTTTATTATTATCATGGTCGTCTTGACGATTGGTGAAGTGATTGGATTGCCAATCGCACCAGCATGGGTCGACGACATGGCGGCGGATGATCAACGCGGCAAGTATCAGGGCCGCTATAACATGGCATTATCGCTGGGCCGGGCCGTGGGACCACTGTTCGGTGGGATGATGGTGGCCCAATTCTCATACTCGTTGCTATTTATCACGGTGACGGTTTTGATGCTCGGAAGCTTGGCATTAGTGTTATGGCGCGCACGCCGTGAACATTTATTAAACGGTTAGGTTGTGCGATTAAAATGCAAATCAGCTTTCAGAGCCAGTCACTCTGGAAGCTTTTTTACTTCGATGACCAGACAGATAAGGCTATGCAAGGGCATCTAAGTTAATTATTGAAAATGGGGTGAGTACGTGAACTTAATGATTTCGACCTTTATTTTAGTCATCGCAGCTGTTGTGAGTATCTTTATTTCCCGGGTAATACCACAAATCTCGGTCAACTATCTTAGCCTGTTAGTGGGAATGATCCTATTTTGTGTGCCCATCTTAGGGAACCACATTGAAAAATTCAATTCTGAGATTTTCATCGGCCTAATTGTTGCACCGTTACTATTTTTCGAAGGTCAAGCAACGCGCTTGAATGTCGTCGGGCAGGAATTCAAACACATTATTCAAACAACGGTGGTTTTAGTTATTCTGGCGATGATTGTTGCGGGCTTTAGTTTAGCCGCACTGGGCGTCGTTAGTTTGCCATTAGCCTTTATTCTCGCGGCAATCAGTACACCGACGGATGCGACGGCAATGGAATCCGTGACTAATGGTCTAGAAATGCCGACCACTGAGGGCACCTTCTTGAAAATGGAGTCGCTATTCAACGATGCTTCCGGCATTATTTTATTGAACATGGCTGTCTTATGGTATGCCAACGGTTATATCAATTACGGCCAAACGATGATGGATTTTATGATTTCAGCGGGCGGTGGCGTGCTGTTCGGGTTTGTTAGTGCCTGGATCCTGGTGCTGTCACGCCAGGTGTGGCTTCGGTCCTCGTACAATGCCTTGAATGCGTCATTGTTAATTTATATTATTACGCCTTTTATTTTGTATTATGCTGCCGAAGCCCTGCACGTGTCTGGAATTATTGCCGTGGTCGTTGCGGGGTTGGTACACAATGCGGAAGCCCAGCGGAGTCGACTACTCAATTCGCAGCAAGTACATTTTGCCTTCGACTTAGTCAGCATGATTACCGAAATATTCAACAGCATGGTATTCGTGGTGCTAGGCTTTATGTTTATTCAAATTTTGGTGAACGACCACTTTGGACATGGCTCCCTGAACTTTTTGATGATTGGGGTTGTCCTGTATGTCAGCACGGTCTTGGTCCGGTATGTTTACGGCCGGTTACGGTTAAATTTCAAAAATCGCCCAGCTTGGATTTTTTCCCTAGGTGGTGTACACGGGGCGGTGACCTTGGCGTTGGCTTACACCTTAGCGGATACGGCAGTTGGGCGAACGGACTTTAATCTAGTGTTGATGGCGGCTAGCACCTTGATTATTCTGAGCATGGTGGTCCCAACGGTTATCTTTCGGTGGCTCTTAAAACCCGCCGTAACGGATGATGAGGCAGCCAATGAAATAGATAAAATTCGTGTTGAAATGGTGCATCAGGCCATTGATACGGTCCAAAAAATGTACTTGCCAGCGAACGTGAAACAGTCCGTTATTTTTGATTTGATGACGCAAAAGCAGCGGACGCGAACGCGTGATTTTACGCGTGCCTGGTTCGATGTTGTCCGCCATCCTGAATTTACGGGGGCGGAAAAGGAACTGGAAATGCGCGCATTTATGAACGCCTTAGCACGGGAACGCGACTATTTGGACATGATTTCGCAGCGCGAAGTTAAGTATCAAAAATACGTGTTCAAATTATACAACGAAACACTATTAGCTGAATCACTGATCATCGGGCCAACGATTTTTGATAAGGATAAGCCCAACGAGTAGGGCATAGGCCGATTGTGCTAGTTAATGCGTCACGGATCCTGATTTAAAAGTGCCGATAATGTGTCTTATTATTCGTTCGCCGATGATCGTCCAGTCGGGAACCCGTGGGAATGGCGAGTGAAGGAGACCTATTCTGGCGCAATTGGCTATCGAGCATTAGGTAATTTGAGCTTCATGTCATTGGTAAATCAACATCAATGCCATATAAGTCGTCGCACAAACAAAAAGGGTCCTAGCAAGCGCATTAGACGTGCGGTTGCTAGGACCTTTTTGAGATCGTTAGAGTGGTTGGTTATCGCGGTAAGCGGCTAAGCGTTCCTTGATGACATTGTAGATGCGTTCGGTATCGACCGAAGTACCACGAAGTTCATAGTCGGCGATGAAATCGGTATCAAGTTGTTCAGCGTAGCGCCGAGCAGTCAGGCAATACTGTTCGTTGAAGTTCCGGTTACCAGAGCCAACAACGCCTAAGCAGTAGCGTGAATTTTGGTCATAGTTCAAATATTCACCGAGAACGTTGGTCATTAATTCTTTGACCCCGTTGTCAATGCCGTTACCACCGTCGAGGTAAGTTGGGACGAAGGCAAAGTAAGGTTCAGTCTCAATCTCGAACTCAGATTGTTCGGTAATTTCCTTTAAATTAACTAATGGATTGCTATCATCAGCGGCATGCTGGGTCTTGGCGTAGTCTTGCATACCGGTGACAAATGAGCGGGTGTTTCCTTCGATGGAAATATAAATAATATTAATCGTTGATTCACTCACAGTCGTTCCTCATTTCTGTTTTTACATTAGTCTTAGTTTACGCTGGGCACTAGTTAATTGCAAACGACGCGGGTTCCGAATCGCCTAAGTTTAGGCGGATAAATGGCGGCTTAAGGGAAATTTAAAGTTTATTAAATGAGAAAGTCGTGGGTCCACCAATAGCGCCCTGAAATTTACGTGAGTAGGCCAGACCTGCAACCCGTCTCGATAGTCATTGATGTCACAAAAAAACCACCCAGCAACGTGGCTGAGTGGTTCTATCTAGTTAGCTTGTTCTTGGTCATCATTGTCATCAGGAGTGGCTGGGGTCGTGGTTGAACTGACCTCAAACCAGTTGATGTAGGCATTTTCAAAATCAAGCGCTTTGAAATTGAAGTTGCCGATTTGAATGGTATCACCAGCTTGAATTTTCGGGAAGTTGTCCAGAATGTAACCCGTCAATGTAACGACATCTGAATCCTCAAATTCTTGTAAGTCGGTCTTGAAGTACCGTTCAAAATCATAAATCGTCATTTTTCCGCTAATGCGGTAAGTGCCATTGGCTTGCTTTTCGATGTATTCGTTCGACACATTATCGATTTCATCATTGACCGTTCCAAATAATTCTTCATAAATATCTTTATCGGTCACGATACCACTGGTCCCACCATACTCATCGACAACCACCACGATTGGGGTTTGCTTATCGATCATTTTCTGGAGGATCGCTTGAATCGGTGTCGTTTCTGGAATCGTAATGATGTTTCGTAATAACTTGTTGACGCGAATATCATCGTCGACTTCACCTTGGCGAATCAAATCGTAGTTGTAGACGTAACCTAAAATCTTATCCTTATCGTTGTTGGCAACGACGGGTAGGCGACTGAAGCGTTTCTGTAAATAAACGCGAATCGCTTGCTTGACGGTGTCATTAATATCAATGACGACCAGTTGCGTTCGGTCGATCATGATGTCTTTGGCAATTTTGTCGTTGAATTCAAATGCCCGTTCCATATAAAGATAATCGTTACGTTCCAACTCACCGCCAGTCACGGCGTTACGTGATAAGTTCAGGATTTCAGCTTGCGAATAGACGTCATTGTCTTCGTTCGCCACTGGAATCCCTAACATTTTGACCACGCCAGCCGATGAAACGTTGAGTAACCACACGAATGGGTAGAAGACCACGTGGAACCACCGTAATGGCGTCGTAATGACCGCCATGACTTTCAACGGCATATCGATCGCGATGTTTTTCGGTACGATTTCGGTCAAGACGACTTCCAAGTAAGTCAATAGGAAGACCCCAACTACGATACTGATTCCCCGGAGGACAGTCGTTGAAACGGAGAGGTTGAAGATTGATAAGAAATCGAGAACAAAGTGTTCAGTGGTTTGTTCACCAATCCAACCTAAGATGATTCCGGCTAATGAGACCCCGACTTGAGTTGTTGAGAGGTACTCGTTCAGATTACGAACCATGTGAAGTGAAGTTGCAATCCGTTTTGACGGTTTATCACGCTTTTTTTGTTCTTCTTCGAGGGCGCTGGGTCGGGTCTGAACGAGTGCAAACTCACAGGCCACAAAGAACGCCGCAACGAAGAATGTAATGACAATAATGACTAAATTAACAATTATCTGGCCACTGTCCAAAGAAACATTCCTCATTTCATAATATTAGTTACTTTGATTATAACGCGAAGTAGCTTATATTATAAGGCTTATCCCCGTTTTTGTCAGCCCTTGAGATAGTGATGCAATTGGTAAGTCAAGTTTGAAAAGGGAAAAGTCAGGCCGAATATCAGCGAATTTACTGGAAATGAGAAAGATAGTTAACGTTTTCAAAAATTGGTGCTAAACTAAAGGTATATCAAGTAAAGGGAGATCTTCAATGATGCCAGTAGAAACGAAAACTAAGATTCATGAGGATTCGAAGAAATTGGTTTATCAAGATAGTGATGTCAACAAAGCGATGGATTTAATTCGTGACCATGGTTACGTGACCCGTGCTGATTTTAGTCAAATGGCCGATGCCGATTGGGCCCAAGGTTTTGGGAAAAAGATTGAAGCCGCTTTCTTAAAGGTCGACGGCGAAGACCCATATATCTACTTCGAACAATTTGACTTCAAGGGTGGCGACATTGATTCAATTATTTTCGATATGGATCAAGTCGGCACACGTGACCATGCCTTAGATTTACTTGCTGAAGCCATTCACCAACAGGCTTACTAAACTTTGATTTGAGACGGAGGTTATTCATATGCGCCAGCAATTATTAGGTCATCACTTAGATGATTTGCTTTACCCAGCAAGATTATTAAAACGTGCCCACCGCGAGGCAGAGAACGTTTTGAATGCCCATGTCGGCATGAAGACTGACGTGGTCGAACACGATGATGATTACACCGTAACAGCCGAATTACCCGGTTTTGATAAGCAGGCGATTACGGTGAACTATGCTGACGAATGGTTAACGATTCGTGCGCATCGCTCACAGGATGATCGTAACGATGATGGGCGGATCCTGCATCGTGAACGAATGGATGCAGACTTCACCCGGAAGTTCCATCTTACCGATGTGGTGCGTGATCAAATTCAAGCCCACTACCAAGCAGGACTACTGACAGTGACGCTACCGAAAAAGGTGGCCGATTCGGCGGGCAAGATTGAAGTTCAATAAGAATATCAGTTCATGTTGTGCCTTGATGGTGTGACACTCAGTTTAACGATTAAACGTGAACTAGCTTTGGAAATGAATTAATTTCTGAAGCTAGTTTTTTTGCACTCACGGATCTGTTGAGTCCGCTACTGCAGTGTCTGGGCAGATCTGTGGGCAGAGGGGCGAGATTAAGCACAAATTCGCTATTGATACGATACGTTTTGCAGAAAGAAGCTAACTGCGGTACTTTCTGCAAAACGTCAAAATGGCATGACGTGCACATTTTTGTTTCTTAAGCGGGAGATGGCCTAATCGGTCGCTGGGGGACGCAATCACTTCATAAATAAAGGGATTCATCCCTTAACTTTACGGTCATCTCAGACTTCTGTAGAATTCTTTATTATTGAAACCATTAGTTAGGTGAATTGAACAAGGGGGATAATTTTGAAAAAGAAGTTAATTTTGGGGGCTGTCGTTGTATTGGTACTAATCGTGGGGATTAGTTTGAGTGGTGGCAAAGACAATGAAAAGTCGAGTCAATCGACAACTGCCCAGCAGGAACGGACGACTGAATCTGAGACAGCGGAAGCAGAAGACGAATCAGAAACAACAGAGACAAAAGAATCAGAAGCAGAAGAATCGGCCAAAACGACAGCGGCATCCAAGTCGGAAAGTAAGGTGCCGATGGAACATCAGGCGGCTTTGAAGAAAGCTCAGAGTTATGCGCGTCACATGGACATGTCGGAAGCTGGCGTGCGCGAACAACTAGCTTCTTCCTATGGCGAGAATTTCACACCCGAAGCGGTCACTTATGCGATGGAACATCTTGAAGGTATCGATTGGGAAGCCAATGCACTGGCAAAGGCCAAAAGTTACCAGAAGAACATGGCCATGTCGACTGAATCAATTCGGGAACAATTGACCTCTGATTACGGTGAACAGTTCACCAGCGAACAGGCGGATTATGCGATTCAGCATCTTCCATCGTAAGTCAATACGAGGGACTGCATTGAATGATGGTCGAATGAATAGTCATAGTATTAGTCATTATTTAGTACTGAGAATGATTAGAACGCGTCATTTGGTTATAGTTTTTTTGTTTGTCAGCCAATAATCTGCATATTTAAATATTGAAAAACGTTTATATGGCACGGCGCAAACTTTATTTAACATTTGGTGGAAAAAATAAATTGTATGCCGTAAAACACTTTGTTGATGATGAAAGTGACTGAGAATGAAAGGCTATATCAGCTTGTTTAGGTCGTTTTGAATCGATCTTATATTAAATTCGGCAGTGGAGACAGCTGCAAAATGTGTATACGGATGTTTTCGAGAATCATCTTAGGGGGTTCTATTAACGAAAGAGCAACAAACCTAAGATCACAGTTTTGAGGGACTTAAATGATTGAGAAGGTACTCAAAAGGTAGTATAGTGGTAGAAACTAATGAAAGGGGACGAGACAATATGGCAGTTAAGGAAAAGAAACGGGTGCAAGTTAAGATTGATAAGGATTTGGCCGATAATACTGAGGCAGTTTTAAGTGAGTTGGGTCTTAACCCAACTACAGCGATTAACATGTTTTACAAGCGGATTGTTGCTAATGGTGCTTTGCCTTTTGATGTGTCTTTAAGTGAAGAAGAAAAAGCGAGTTTACGCTTTTTAAAAGTGACCGAAGATACGCCAGTAATCACATTTAAAGACGCTAAAGAAGTCGGCGATTGGCTCAATGATCCCGATGAGGACTAATGACTTAATCAGTCTATACGTTAGCTTTGTAGAAACCAACGGCGGCAAGTCTCGGCCAGTATTAATCCGTAAGGTATCAGAGCAAACGGTCGAAGCTTATAAAATTACCAGTAAGTATCAAAATAAATCATTTTATATCAGACAACAATACTATCCAATTAAAGATTGGAAAGTGGCTGGATTGAAGAAGCCGTCATGGGTTGATCTTGGTAATCTTTATCGTTTTCCCAACGCTGATATCAGCTTTCAAGAAATTGGTCATTTGAGTAAGCTAGATTAGAATAAAATTTCAGATTTTGTACTGGACCTGAAAGCTAAGAGAAAGGGCAAGGATCAAAATATTATTCAACAGGGATCAAGTATGAAGGACTCAAAAAAGTAAATCAGAATTCACACAAAAGAAACTAAAAGTTGTTAAAGAATGTTTCAGATGAACACCGAGAAGTTAAATCCAGAAATGATCTGGAAAATAAAACGGACGAGCAATCACTGGTTGCTCGTCCGTTTTATTGAGTACTGGTTCAATTAATCAGTAGTTTCAGAATCAGATGGTTTATCCGCGTTGTCTTCACTATCTTCATCCGCCTGTTTGTTGGCAGCCGAGATACTCATTTGAATCGTCTTCGGCCGGTCCTTGATAATCACGATGGTCCCGTGACCGAGAAAGTTTTTGGGCCCGTCATAAGCCATTTCGTATTCATTGTTGAATGAGCCGGATTTTTGAAGTGTCATGAAGAAGATTTTGTCGTCTTCATAGTCGTCACTAAACATGACGGCCATCGTACTATCGATTAGTAACTTTTCTTTGCGCATCGCTTTGAGCCGGTCCCAGAGACCTGCAATCACAGCTTGTGGAATCAATGCTTTGACGTCATCACCGACGCGCAGTTTTTTGGTCATTTCATACATACCAGATAACCTACTTTTCATTTGTATTTTGATTAACTCATACAATGGTAACATATTCCGAAATTAATGTGATTTACAATGTCATCTAGTTTACAAGACTAGTTAATCTAGGTATAATAGAAATAACTTAAACGGACATCAATCAGCAATTGAGGAGGGATTTTGATGGCAGCTAATGAGACGTACGCCGACTGGCAACAACGGATGAGTAAGGTCATCCTACCAAAATGGACCGAACTTCCGAATTTTGACCTCTACATGGACCAGGTCCTACTGTTGATCAACGAAACGTTGCAACCACTGGGGGCTGATCCGGTGACGGCCGCGATGATCAACAATTATGTCAAACACAAGGTGATTTTGTCGCCCGTTAAGAAAAAGTATCAAATTATGCAGTTGGCGGATATCATCGTGATTAGTTTACTCAAACCAAGTTATCCGCTTGATAAAATTCGGCAGGGGATTGATCAAGTAACGGCAACCGGTTATCCAAAGCGCGCTTACGATAACTTCATTACGGCGTTGACGAATCAACTGCATCATCCTGATGATCCCATTACGATCTCAGACCAAGATCTGAGTCACAGTTTGACGACCGCCGCAGCACAACTGATCGTCAACAAATTGCGGACAGACGAGTTACTACGCTTGAATCAAGCCCAAATTAAACCGCAACAAATTGAAAAGTAGCATCTAACGTGGGTGAGCTGATTTCACAGTTTTATTTAGCTGACCGACGTTTTTTTAGTTGCTGGAATGACGGGGCTTTAGTATGATAAAGGCTGATTGTAAACAATTTAAATGGGCGTAGAGCAGATTTTAGTATTGGGTGGTTAGTTTGTTAATCTGCTTTACATTGGGAAGAGTGATTGATATGAAGGTTTTTATCAGTGACGATCAGGAACAGCAACGTCTCTGGTTAAACGACATCATTACGAAACAGCTAGATGCATTGCATTTTAATTATGAGCTTGTTTCGGCTTGGCAGCCAGCTGATGTGTTGGCAGCGGTCAAAAATGGTGGCGGACCAAATCTTTATTTTTTAGATATTGTGTTACAGCGTGAAATTAATGGGATTCAACTTGCTTCAAAAATTCGCGACTATGATCCAGATGGGTTTGTCGTGTATGTCACGATTCGAGATGACATGATGCCAGAGACGTTGAGCGCGATGACGACGCCGACCGGGTTCATTTCAAAGGCGAACATGTTCGATGAAACCAAATTTGTGCCCCAAGTCCAACAAGTCTTGGAAGTGGTCAAGAAGCGGTTGGTCACGCTTGAGCGGTCGGCAGAACCGACTTTAACTTTAAGAAGTGGCGCGTTATTATTGACCTTGAAACTCAAAGATATCGTTTATTGTGAGAAGGTCCATGGTCTGCGGACGACCCGCATCGTGACGACCTCACAATCTTATGTCGTACATAAGAATTTGAATACGATTAAGCAGCAGTTGACGGCGATGCGATTCTTCAACGAGTTTCAAAGCTATGCCTTAAATCTTGAACACGTGATTACGGTGGACTTTAACAAGGGTGTCATTAGTATGGACAATCGAGACCACTTAACCTTTAGCCGTGGGACGATCAAGAAATTAAAGGCGTACTATCAAACACAAGAATAGGGTGAGTGGATGATAACCGAAACACAATTAACGGCCATTCGAACCTACGCACGACAAAAGTTGGCGCAGGATCATAGTGGCCACGGCAGCGACCATCTCGAACGGGTCAACCGCTTAGCACGGCGCTTGGCTCAAGCTGAACAGGCCAACTTGAATTTGACCCTAGCTGCGGCCTGGCTCCATGACGTGATCGATGATAAGTTGATGGCTGATTCTGAACAGGCCCACCACGACTTAGCTGACCAGTTGAGTGAACTTGGCGTTTCGACTGCTGATCAAACGGCGATTTTTGATATTATCGACCACATGTCATTTAGCAAGTCATTAAATGGCGCGCAAAAATTGTCGTTGGAAGGTCAAATCGTGCAAGATGCGGACCGATTAGACGCGATTGGTGCGATTGGTATCGCGCGGGCTTTGTATTACTCGGGCCACGTCGGTGAGAAAATTTATGACCCGGCGATTGCCCCGCGCGAGCACCTGACTAAGGAACAGTATCGACAACAACCAGGAACGGCCATCAATCATTTTTATGAGAAGTTGTTCAAGCTGGCTGACATGATGAATACTCCGGCGGCTAAGGCGTTAGCCAAGCGGCGGACCGACGTCATGCGAGCGTTTGTCGACCAATTCAAGGCGGAATGGACCGCGGATGACGAATAAGTGGCGCGAGCCAGTTAGCATGCGCTGATTCTGTTGAACTGAATATTGAAGTCAAAACGGCCAGGAAACAGCAACCTTGGTCGTTTTTGTGTGGCCTGAGGTTGGTGGTGCAATGGTTAATCAGGACATCGTTAATTTCATCACGCGTTCATCAAATGTGTTTGCTTTGTGAACGTTAATCAGGCATTTGCGGACGTTAATAAAAATAATTCCTATTGATCTGCATTATTCGATAGAATGGAATTAACGCAAGTGATTGCCACTGTTGACCGCTAAAGTGTTTAAGACGCGGCGTAATGATAGCGCAATCAATTAAAAATTGACGGGGGACTCATCTGGTGGCAGCACTAATGCTGGGTCAGTGAGTCCAACCGGTCAAAGTTTTGGAGGGTGTTAAATGGGGAAAATATTCAAAATACAAGGCTTGCCAGTCGCGATTTTTAAGTTAGTCATGATCTACCTATTGATTCAATTGACTGATATTCCAATGACCATCGTGGAATTCAGCCAGAATCGGAGCGGGGATTTCGGCTTTCAGACTGGTTTATTCGTGGCGGCGCTGATTATCAGCTTGATCACGGTCAGTGCGGCCTGGTACATTTATCGCGGTGGTCGGCCGATTCAGCGGCAGCAATGGTCATTGAAGCGTCATTGGTTGGCAATCTTGGTTGGTCTGTTAGTGTTTCTGATTGTTAATGTGGGGATCGGATTGCTGATACCTATCACTGAGAACCAGGCAACGATTGAAGGCCTCTTGAAACGCGCCCCGTTGCCACTGTGGCTACTTACGATGGGAATTGTCGGTCCCATCATGGAAGAATTGACATTTCGGGGCGTCTTGATGGATTATTTCTTTCAACCTCGGGCTGGATGGCTGGCCATTCTAGTTAGTGGCACGTTATTTGGATTAATTCATCAGACGAAGACTGTCTATGAATGGTTGGTCTATGCCGGCATGGGTTGGGTCCTGGCGACAGCGTACTGGTTGACCAAGACGATCTTCGTGCCAATTATGATTCACATTCTGAATAATTGTGGGTCGCTATTTCAACTGACAACGAACGTGTCTAATATTCAAGTTTTCTGGGGAGCGGTCATCGGATTGGTGATTGTTGTGAGTGTCTGGAGCTTTTGGCGTTGGCGAGTGAGTCAACAGGCGCGTGACATTGGTGAATCGATTAAATAAATGCCGTGGTTACTCGGCGGGCCTGACTGCAAAAACTAGGGACTGACCACCTGAGTATGGTGCCTGCGCCACGGCGATTTGGCAGTTGGCAAAAATCAATAAATGGCGAAAATTAAAACGGGGTTCCTTGCAAGCATTTCAAAAGCTGCAAGGAACCCCGTTTTAGATACGAAATGAGACTTAAGCCCGGTTACTGAGCAAACGGGTCACTGCCATGACAATCAGTGAAAGTAGGAGCGAGTAGCTCAGAATCATGGCGACCAATAACCCCCAGGTGACCAACTGGTGTAACCACCCCGTGATGCCAATGAGCGTCAAAATACTGGTGATCACAATAATCAGTCCGACCGTACTGTACAGCCCAATCGCGCTATTTTGATAATCCGCCGGGCTCAGGTCGAAGCCCCCGATGACGATCGTCAGGGTCAAAAACAATAGTAGCAGGGCTTGCCACCAACTGACCGGCGTCGTGGTGAGCGCGTGCAGACTGGCTGTCCACTGAGGTTGTTCAGGCGTATCGGCGATTAAAAAGACAGCGCGGAATAGCCCGGGTGCAAGTAGGCGGTCCAATCCGAGCAACGCCGCGGTACAACCAAAGATGGGTGCGACGCCAATGAACAGGTTACCGATGACCTGATAGAGGCTGTGCCGATTCCAAGTGTGATTGACGTAGCCTAACGCCATTGCTTCATCGGAATCGTCGACTTGGTGCAGACGTGGCAACTTCAGTAGGCGCACCGAGTGGATGCCGTGCCGAAAGATCAGGGCGACAATCAGATGGCTGAGCTCGTGAATAATGATGCCGAGAAAGCCACAGTAGACCTGACTATTGATGCCGTAGTGGTTGACTAAGTTGGCTTTGGTCTGACGATTGACCAGTGTGAGCAGCCAAGCAAACACGCCGGGGACGCCAATCAAAATCAGTAGCGCCAGACCGTTATTTTTAAATAAGTTTTCCACAAGGTCACTCCGTTATTGCGCCAAAGGTCCCATGGACGAGTTTGCGTAAATCGTCAGCGTCAATTTCAATCGAACGACCGATCTTACCTGATGAAACCAAAATCTTACCTTGTTGCTTGGCGACTTCATCGATGTAAATCGGGAACTTTTTAGTCTCCCAGATGCCGACAGGGGTATTCGCGCCGTGTTGGTAACCAGTCGTGTGTTCCAAATCCTTGAGCGGAATCATGCCGACCTTCTTGTTGCCGGATAACTTGGCGAGTTTCTTGTAGCTGAGATGCTCATCCAAGGGGAGCACGCCAACGACCGGGCCAGTCTTGTTACCAGTCAACGCCAGTGTTTTGTAAATATGATGTTCATCGACACCGAGATGGTCGACTTGTAATTGTTGAACGTCGCCTTCAGTTTCGGTTGGAAACTCGTATTGTTGATAACTAATGTTGGCTTTATCCAGAATTTTTTCAACCAGCGTCTTACCTAATTGGTCTTTTTTCTTCTTTTTAGACATACTATTTACCTCACATTTATTAAAAATACGGTCCAATTTATAAAATGGACCGGAACAATTCACCCAAAGCCAATTAATTCTGCTATACTTGAGTTACGAAATAAGCTCAAAGGAGGGATTAACGTGGCTGACTTAGTCTATCAACAAGTCATTACTGATTTGAATAAACGCATCATGGCGAATGAATTTGTTGATAAAAAGCTACCGGATGAACGTAGTCTTAGCGAACAGTACCAAGTAAGTCGGAGCTCAATTAAACGGGCCTTAAATGTGCTAGCGAATAAGGGCCTGATTTTCAAGAAGCGCGGCTCGGGAACGTTCATTAATCCATTATATCTTAAAAATCAATCTTCATTTAAATACGAAGGGACAAATTTAGGAATTACGGATAGTTTGAACACTGAAGGTGCTAAGCCTAGTATTCAATTATTAGACTTTCGGGTCATTCCTGCAAGTCAAGAGTTGCAACAGGACCTATTTTTAACCGCAGATGAGTTTGTTTATGAAATTAAGCGCTTACGTTTGCTGGATGACCAACCATTCATGATCGAGAGTGGCTATATTCCAATCAAACTCGTGCCGCAATTGAACCGGCAAGTCGTCAGCGGCTCGATTTTTAACTATGTTCAGGAGACGTTGCACGCTGCGGTCACCAAGTCGTTCTTGTCGATTGCGGCGGATGCGTCGAATGCCAACGACCAAGAATTATTGCACCTCAAACCAAACGAACCAGTCGGATTGATGAGTGGGATTTTCTTCTTGGATGATGGGACGCCATTTGAAGTGTCCAACATGCGTCTGCATTATCAATATATGAAGTACACGACGTTCGTTTCGACGAATAATTAATTGGTGGCTGGAACAATTTGGGGCACATTTGGGTCGTATAAGTGATCAAGTTCAAAAAAATTTACGAATTAAAAAATGAGGCGTCCCAAGGGATACGCCTCATTTTTTGCGAATTTTTTAAAAATTGGACCGTTCCAATTAACAAAAAGGTTGATTTTTCAAAATAACTTGGTAGAATAGAACTTGTAAACGATAACAGCTAAACAGCTAACGTTCAAGCAAAAAGCAAATTAAGGAGTGTTTTGAAAATGTCTACAGATTACTCATCACCAGCATATTTGCAAAAAGTTGATAAGTACTGGCGTGCTGCCAACTATTTATCAGTTGGTCAACTTTATTTAAAAGATAATCCTTTATTACAACGGCCATTAAAGGCTAGTGACGTTAAGGTTCACCCAATCGGTCACTGGGGCACGATTGCCGGCCAAAACTTCATCTATGCGCATCTTAACCGGGTCATCAACAAGTACGGTTTGAAGATGTTCTACGTTGAAGGTCCAGGTCATGGTGGCCAAGTGATGGTCTCCAACTCATACCTTGATGGGACTTACACGGATATTTATCCTGAAATTACGCAGGATGTTGAAGGGATGCAAAAACTCTTCAAGCAATTCTCATTCCCAGGTGGCGTGGCTTCCCATGCTGCTCCTGAAACACCAGGCTCAATCCACGAAGGTGGCGAACTTGGTTACTCAATTTCACACGGTGTTGGGGCAATCCTTGACAACCCTGATGAAATCGCCGCAGTTGTTGTTGGTGATGGGGAATCCGAAACCGGCCCATTAGCAACTTCATGGCAATCAACGAAGTTCATCAACCCAATCAACGATGGGGCAGTGTTACCAATCTTGAACCTTAACGGCTTTAAGATTTCTAACCCAACTATTTTTGGTCGGACTTCTGATGAAAAGATCAAGCAATACTTCGAAAGCATGAACTGGGAACCAATCTTTGTTGAAGGTGACGATCCTGAAAAGGTTCACCCAGCTTTAGCTAAGGCCATGGATGAAGCCGTTGAAAAGATCAAAGCCATTCAAAAGAACGCTCGTGAAAACGATGACGCTACTTTACCAGTATGGCCAATGATCGTCTTCCGCGCACCTAAGGGCTGGACTGGTCCTAAGTCATGGGATGGCGACAAGATCGAAGGTTCATTCCGAGCTCACCAAATTCCAATTCCTGTTGACCAAACCGACATGGAACATGCCGATGCGTTAGTTGACTGGTTGGAATCATATCAACCAAAGGAACTCTTCAATGAAGATGGTTCTTTGAAGGATGATATCAAAGAAATTATCCCAACTGGCGATGCACGGATGGCCGCTAACCCAATCACTAATGGTGGGGTTGATCCAAAGGCCTTGAACTTACCTAACTTCCGTGATTACGCCGTTGATACGTCTAAGCATGGTGCCAACGTTAAGCAAGATATGATTGTTTGGTCAGACTACTTGCGTGATGTCATCAAGAAGAACCCAGATAACTTCCGGTTATTTGGCCCCGATGAAACCATGTCAAACCGGTTATATGGTGTCTTTGAAACCACTAACCGTCAATGGATGGAAGATATTCACCCAGATAGTGACCAATACGAAGCACCTGCTGGCCGGGTCTTGGATGCTCAGTTATCTGAACACCAAGCTGAAGGTTGGTTAGAAGGTTACGTCTTAACTGGTCGTCATGGCTTGTTTGCAAGTTACGAAGCCTTCTTACGGGTTGTCGACTCAATGTTGACGCAACACTTCAAGTGGTTACGTAAGGCCAACGAACTTGACTGGCGGAAGAAGTACCCGTCACTCAACATTATCGCGGCTTCAACTGTGTTCCAACAAGACCATAATGGGTACACCCACCAAGATCCAGGTGCTTTGACTCATTTGGCTGAAAAGAAGCCTGAATATATCCGCGAATATTTACCAGCCGACGCCAACTCCTTGTTAGCTGTTGGGGACGTCATCTTCCGTAGCCAAGAAAAGATCAACTACGTGGTTACGTCGAAGCACCCACGTCAACAATGGTTCAGCATTGAAGAAGCTAAGCAATTAGTTGACAACGGGCTTGGTATCATTGACTGGGCAAGTACGGACCAAGGTAGCGAACCAGATATCGTGTTTGCTGCTGCCGGAACGGAACCAACGCTTGAAACGTTGGCTGCAATCCAATTGCTCCACGAAAGCTTCCCAGAAATGAAGATTCGTTTCGTGAACGTGGTCGACATCTTGAAGTTACGTAGCCCTGAAAAGGACCCTCGTGGCTTGTCAGACGCTGAATTTGACCATTACTTCACTAAGGACAAACCAGTTGTCTTCGCCTTCCATGGTTACGAAGACATGGTTCGTGACATCTTCTTTGATCGTCACAACCACAACTTACACGTCCATGGCTACCGTGAAAATGGTGACATTACGACACCATTCGATGTCCGGGTCATGAACCAAATGGACCGTTTCGACTTAGCAAAATCTGCAATTGCGGCGCAACCAGCAATGGAAAACACCGGTGCAGCCTTTGTTCAAGACATGGATAACATGCTTGAAAAACACAACGCATACATCCGTGACGCCGGAACCGACTTGCCAGAAGTTAACGACTGGCAATGGAAAGGTTTGAAATAACCTAGTCATTTAAGATAACTGAACCGCCGTGATACCGGCTTGTGCCTCCGGTATCACGGCGGTTTTTTGCGTTGAAACAGATCCTGAAGCTTCTAGTGGCAGTAAGACTGACGCTGGCTCATTGCTTGGCTGCCGATGTTCGTTTTATTCTGATATCCGGAGATGACTGACGACACTGAAAACTAACAATTTGCTGTGTAAACCATCAGCTGTCGAAAGTGTTCAGAGCATATTCTAATTATTTTTTAATTACACCTGTTATAATAAGCTAACCAAACTGATATTAGCTGGCATGTCAAAGGGAATTTAATGAAGAATTGAGTGTGACCAATTAATTCCTCAACGTCGCCAATTCCGGTTCCATGAACCAAGCATAAGTGGAAAGGAGCGGTTAGTCATTTGGGACTAGCCAACGATGCGGATGAAAATCTTACTTACAGTCGAAAATTTAGTGATGGATGGTGTCAAACGTGCGACGACCGTCCTCGGAAATGCATTGACGTCACAAGCAGATGTGACCTTTTATTCTTTAGCGCAACCACGGTCTTTTTATGAACTAGCCGCGCCACTGATTACCGCTCGGCGGCCGGCTAGCACCACGGTGTTAAATTATTTTGGCGCGGCCCCGCTACAAGTCTACGAGGCCCAAATCACGGACTTGGTTGCGACCTTAGAAGAGGGCCACTATGATGCGGTCATTTTACCAGGCGGGCTCTTAACGAGCTTTGCACCGGCAATCAAGCGGGCGCTGCCGCGGGTCAACGTGATTGCGTGGATGCATAACAACGTCGATATTTATTTGAATCAATATTACGCGCAGATGCGCGATGAATTAGTTGCTGGCTTACTGGCAGCTGATACGGTGGTCACCTTGACCGATTCTGATTGGGAAGGCTACTCACGGTTTAATTCACATACGGTCAAGATCTACAATCCGCCGACCATGCAACCTAAGGGCCACCAAGCCGACCTTAATCAGCATGTGATTGCGTATACCGGACGGATCGATTTACAACATAAAGGATTAGACTACCTGCTAGCGGTGGCGCGCGCACTCCCGGATGACTGGCAAATCGCCGTTGCGGGTTCTGGGCCAGATGACCAACTAGCGACCTTCCAGCGGTTGATGGACGAGTTGAACGTCCGTGAACGAATCATTTATCGCGGGGCTTTAAAGGATACCGAGTTACGGCAACACTACGAGAAGGCCAGTGTGTTCATGATGACCTCGCGTTGGGAAGGAATGCCACTAGTGATGGGTGAGGCCATGGCAATGGGGCTCCCAATCGTTTCAATGTGGAATACCGGTTCAGCAGAATACTTACAAGCAGGCCAGCATGGTGTCTTGACGCCAGCCCGCGATGTGAACGGTTTTGTGAAGGGGTTATTGCCGTTATTGCATGATTTAGAAATCCGGCAAGACTATGCTGAACGGGCCCGCCGCCGCAGTCATGACTTTACTCTAAGTAAAATCGTGCGCCAGTGGTTAGCATTGCTCAATCGGCAATACGTCCCGCAGTCGACATTGGATATGGATTGGGACCTGCAGCGGGGTGTTGGTGAAAACTAGTGATAGTTTTGACTGATTAATCAATTAGATGAAATTAATTGAGATCATAACGGATTTGCAAAGCGCCACGGGCTCTGATACACTCGAACTAATCGTCAGGACAATCTGGCAAGATGTGGAGGAGCAGCTGATGAAGACGACGTGGCTGGCTAGTTTACTAGTCACAATCTTTTGGGGCGCAGTATTAGGCCTGGTCGTAACCTATCTAGGTGGTGCGATGGTCGAAGCACTCACGGCGACCCCGTTGACGCGGGAACCACTCAAAGGGATGGCAGTCGGTGTGTCGTTGGCCGTCATGAGTGGGTTGTTGGTGAGAACGACGCATCGATGAGCGTTTTTAACCACTGTATCGACTGTGGAATGAGCAAGATGAACTCGCATAAAAAAAGATTCACCTTCTGATTGTGGGAAGGTGAATCTTTTTTATGGTGATTATTATTAGCAAATTAATTAGTCGGGTAAAATGTTGAACAAATAACGATCATTTCGCAAGGTGTAGCAGTTTAAGCAGTACTCCTGCCAGTTCTTCACGCTGGTTGGCAGGCAAGTCGCTCAAGTAATCAAGTAATGCGACAACATTAGTCGATTGAAGGAGTGGATCGCGAAAGAAGTCCGCTAGTTTTAGGTTCAAGGTTTCAGCGATGGCGCTCAAACTTTGTATTTTTATATTATTGACTTTACCACGTTCGAGTCGAGAAATTAGCGAGATCGAAACATTTGATTGTTCGGCCAATTGCTCGATGGTGATGCCTTGTTGTTGTCGGCGTTGCCGAATGATTTTGCCTATCTCGGGTAACATGGAAATCCTCCTTAATCCATAAAGCGTCTTAGAATTAATTTTAGAGGTTTCACCATGCTTGAAACAGAGCTGTAAATACCTTAAATCTCTAATTATAAAGTCATTAAAGCTTCTTTAACTCGTGTTGAATACGTGCAATTTGCCTTTCTTCCATTGTAATAAATGAGTGGTGGGTTAATTTCAGTGTTAACTGCACTAACCCAATGCTGACGATATAATCTCAACATACTATAAAAGTCTTTAAATACCTCTTTATGTCATATATAATGTTATTAAAGCTGTGTTATGGCGCTATTAAACCGTTAATACACGTCAAAGCAGAATAAAGGGGATAGGAGGACATTATTTTATAGAAGTTATCGTAAAAATGGAGGGGTGTAACAGTCATGAAAATATGTCCAAATTGTCAGCACGCGAATGAAGCGACTAATGATTTTTGTGAAAACTGTGGGGCTGATTTGAGCCAGGTTGTTAGTCAGCAACACGCTCAAGCTCGTAAAACAGGCAAGGTACATGGAGAATCTAGGCAAAATCAAGGTTATTCGCGAGCTGATAATCACCGGTTCAGCCGGCTAAAAATTGGTGGTAGTGTGCTTGTGATTATTCTGATTGCAGTGATTGGCTTTGGCTATCATCAATATCATGCAGGTAAAGACCAGCAGATTGCAGCTGTGGTTAAATCGATGACAGGTCAGAAGCAAACTAAATTAGTGGAGAACTTAGTAAGTGATAATGCTGACTTTAAGATTAGCAAACAATCAGTTCAGCCACTATTGACCTATATTCAAAAACATCCACAATATGCACGAGATTTGAAAATGGACCTGCAACATAATGGCCATTCCAGTGATTATACGTTTGTGGTTAAGCAAGTTGGGACGAAGTGGACGCTATTTCCAACGTTTAAATTACGAGTCACAACGATGGAACCGCTGATTTCAACAAATCTCAAGGATGCCACACTTGAAGCGAATGGGGGTGAATTAGTGGAAACTAAAAATGCTCATGCGACTTATAAAGTTGGACCACTGTGCCCGGGAACCTATCGCTTTAAATTAAGTAATTCCGACCGGACAATCACACACAAGGTTAATCTGATGGGACGTAAAAATACGCATGAATTGATCTCACTAGTTGCAAATGAAAAGTCTTCGACGGCGACAACGGCGAACGCTGATACCACGACCGATACTGATTCGGACTCAAGTGAGCTGGATACTGAAAATAGTACTGAAAGTGATACGCAAAGTGGTACCGGAAGCACCTATGATGATTTGTCTAGCTCTGCTCAGACAGCCGTGTCGAAAATTGCAGCGACTACTGATAGTGACGTCAACGATTATGACTACACAGAGAGTGAGCCATATACGGATGTGTATGAAATTAAGTGCTATACGAGTGGCACCAGTGATTTAGTAGATACTTATCGATACGATGACGTTCATGGTATTTTAGCACTTTACAATTCAGACACTGGAAAGTTTGAAACGGTTGATACGAATGAGTGATACTAAGTTAATGATGATATCGGAGGAGTTTTAAATGAATAAACAAGCGCTTTTTTGCTCGCAGTGTGGCAACCAATTAAAAAGCGGAGCGAAGTTTTGCCCGAAATGTGGCGCGGCAATTGCCCCAACACAGCAAGTTACCAATCAGAATCAGTCAATTTCTCAGAATGATGATGTTGCTGAGAACATTGGTGACACAACTGTCAGCAAGATTTTGACCACAGATACCGTCCAGCACGTCAAAAAGTATTCTGGAAATTATTTCTCGTGGTTTAAGATGACGATGCGTCATCCTGGCCGCACGATTGACCCGACTAATCGGTATTTTGGACTGACTTCAGTTGGGCTCGAAGCACTCTTATTGGCTTTGTCAATTGCGTCAATTTTACGTAAAGCCGAAAATGTTGCCAATGATTTTACCAATTCTCTCACCGGTAGTACTAATAATGCCATTCACGCAGGTAGCTTTATCCTGAAAACAAGTGTGCTAGTGTTCTTGATTGTTCTTGGTGTGTATGCAGTTTATATTGGAATTGCTTATGCTTTTCGTAGGGTTGTTAATACCGACTCAATGCAATTGCATGACTTTATTAATCAATTTGCAGCAATTACGAATCTGATTCTTGTCTTTAATGTGATTACGTTGCTTTTGACGATTCTCACTGGAACGAGCAATTTTTCAGGCATGACCGGCCTATTCTTCTTTATGATTCCAACGATTGGAATTATGAATCTCGCATTTATTTATATCATCATTAATAACGTCGTGAAGCCTCATATCGACAAATTTTATGCGCTAATCATTGCCGAAATCGCATTAGGGTTTTCGTTGACGATTTATGTCATGATATTAGCTGTTTTAGGTGGAAATATGATTTTTTCACAATTATCATCACTATTTTCGTAAGTGGAAGATTATATTAACATGGCGTTAGCTCGTCTAAGCGTTGCAGGAGATGGTTAGACGATATTATTGGAGAGGCGTAAAAGGGGGGCAACCGGTCGTGAAAAAAAGGGCAACAATCAGTATTGGTGTCATGCTACTGTTATTCATGAGTGGCTGTGGTAATTCACAGCAGACCACGAAAGCATCAAAGTCGGCGAAGAAAAGCAGCATTAGTGTCGTAAGAGTCAAGTCTAAGGTATTCACTGATAAGACATCGAAAACCAGTGAGACAAAACATGCGACGAGTACGTCAGCAAGTGCTAGTACGCGTTCATCAGTGAAATCTGGTTCAGCGAGATCTCAGCCGCGTGTGAATACCACGATGAATCTCAGTGAAATTCGTCAGGGGTTTTATGGCAGTTTACTGGGTGAATGGAAAGAAGTTGCGACTAGTGTCAATAAACATAACGGCAAGGGTAATGTCTGGGAAGGACCAAGGTCAGATGCAAAATTGACGGTGACAGATACGAAAATCAGTGATGGTGAAATGGCTTTGGTACGTGGTCAGTTTGAAGATCCACGTGGTGACCAAGAGGCGTATAATACTAACGCTGGGAGGCAGGAACATGGCGCGCTGAGTATTGATGGTGATATCGGTGCAGCGGCAGTAACTTATTGCTTTTATCCTAAGGGGGTCGCACTAAGTGGATGGGGTGATAAAGTGCCGACAACCATTAAGACGGATACTGAGCGAATCATAACGCGCACAAGTAATAATTCTTATGTAAAAGTTTTTGAACGACAAACGACCGCTACGGATGCAGGGCATCTTAAATCAACGATGGCGCTTAACCGGATTAAAACTGGTGATTATTCCAGCCTTAACGGTACCTGGCAGAACGGACAAGGCAATCAAATCAAGGTTCACAATCAGCAGATGAAATTCAGCGACTTTGGATTGATGCATCGTGCAACTCCGGGGACGATTACGAAGCTCAAAATGGATGTGCCGTCACTAGATGATTCCAAAGGAAGTCCCAAGTTGGTTGATGGATTGAAATATCACCAACAACTAACGCAAAAAACGGAACAGGGTGTCAGCATGCTTGGAAGCTACTTTTCAGTTTCAGGTTCATCAGGTGGCCTTTATGATGTGGTATTCATGCCAGCCGGGGAAAATGCTGATTTAAACAATGGTGATGGTAGTCGGGACCGCATTGCGGCGTTTGCAACGCAGAATGAGCCGAAAAATGTTTCGAACAATAAGATTTATTATCGCGTGAATTAATTGGTATATGCTAGCGTGGTTAACGTGAATAATACTGAACCATCAAAAAAGGAAGCTCGGGCTTCCTTTTTTGATTTGAAATGAATATTTTTATGAAGATTGTCAGCCAAACTAGCCACAGTAATTTGACTGAGCCCGAATCCAAGCAGTTAATAACGGTCAATCAAACGTGGCTGCTCAAATAATTCAGGCAATGGTGCCGGTACTAGCACCCGCGTGGTACTAAATGGCAGTTGCAAATCCAGTAATTGTGCGTGCAGCATCAAACGGGGCGCTGACTCAGCCTGTGAATCATAAAGCGGATCTCCGATAATGGGGTGGCCGCTAGCAGCGAGGTGGACCCGTAGCTGATGGGTGCGGCCAGTATGCAGGGTCAGTTTGACTAAGCTCTGCTGGTCAGTTTTCTCGCACACTTCATAGTCTGTGAGTGCGGGTTGAGCGTCGTCAGTATTAACCCACCGCTTACGTTTGTCAGTGATATCATGTCCGATGGGGGCCGTGAATTGACCAGTTGTTGTGGCAAAATGACCACGAACCCAAGCATAATACGTCCGTCGAATTTGTTTTTCACTGATGAGCCGGTCCAGGATCGGAACCACGACGGGATTCAAGGCGACTAGCATTGCGCCAGAGGTCATTTGATCTAATCGGTGAACCATGTATGGTGCTTGCTGAGTGGGCTGGAGTGCGGCGGCTAGGTCGTTTAAAACCGAGCCGGTCTCACCAGGCTGATTCGGATGCGACTTGATGCCCGCGGCTTTATTGACGACCAATAAATCAGTTGACTGATATAAGATATCGACAGGGTTAGTCGCAACCGCCAGATAGTTAGACGTTGGCGTCCGGAAGTCGCTGGGAATAAACGTCAACGTGAGCTGGTCCCCAGTTTGCACGGTTTTGGCAATTGTGGTGGGCTGACCATTGAGTTGAATGCGGCGGGTTTGCCGTAGTTGGCCCTGAATACGCTTAGGAATGAGCCACGACCGCAGACAAGTACGGATCGTTTGTTGATTTAAAATTGGCGGAATGCTGAGATCATAAGTCCACGTCAAAGGTCGTCTACTCCTGTTCTTTAAAAGTGATTGGCGTCGGGAAAATTAGTGGCAAATAAAAAGTCTGGAGCGCATCCAGACTTTTTATATTGCTTTATTCTTCGGTGTCCGTTGGCTTAACGATTAAAACGTCGCAGATCGCGTTGCGACTAACGTAAGTCGTTACCGACCCAACCATTAACCGTTCAACTGCAGAAAGCCCTGTCGAACCAATCATGATCAATTCATTGTGATGGTCAGCTGGAAATTCGCGTGCGATAACCGTCTTCGGATTACCAAAACGAACGTGGATGTCAACGTCCGTCACGCCAGCGTCAATCGTCTGTTGCTTGAGTTCTTCCAAACGCTTTTGAACGTCTTCAGATAGCTTGTAGATGACGTCACCACTGACCGCACCGCCGTACGTATCACTGAATTGGTTAACTTCCAACACATTTAAAATGTCGAGATGCGTCTTGTTACGCTTAGCGACTTCGATGCCCCGACGAAGAACTTCATCGGTAGCCTTGGAGCCATCAACTGGTACCAAGATATTTTGATATTGTTGTAACATAATGGTTACCCCCGTTTGATATGGCTAGTTAATAACTACATTTTATCATTAAATTTGATACATGTAAGCAATTTAAATCGATTGATTAATGCCTCGATTTCAGTTAGTAAGGATAATTATATTAATAGATCTGGAAAACGGCAAATTTTTTCACGACGCAACAATTTTAAATTCAAACTCGTTTGCAGTCTGTTTAATGGCATAATCAGGGACTGCTGATAAATTTCAATGCTGGGGTACGGCTAAAATGCAGTATTGGCAATAGTTTCAGCAGATTGTTGATTGACTCAATGGTAAGCGAAAGTTAACTAGTTCCGGTTTCAAAATGATAACGGTATCAATGGTTTGCTATTAATAAAATAATTGAAAGCAAACTTGTTTGAAAGTGACTGGTCGACATGCTAATATTACTTTGTAACAGCAGGTATCAACGGGGATACATTCAGTTGTATTGACGACTAACTCACGGAAAGTTCGGGGAAATCAAATTGAAAATAGGAATGACGAAAAAAGTAGTAACCTCATTATTATTGAGTACCGCTTTATTACCAATGTTAAGTGGTAAGGCGGATACGACAGCGACGGCCACCAAGCCATCTTCTGCAACCAAGGAGAGTGGTGCGACCTCCACTGCCAGCAAGCAAGTGACGCTGAGTGCGGGGAGCCAGACGGATACGGCAGCGACGAGTAGTGAGACGCAATCAGCATCCACTGCCAGCCAGGCTACTGAAAGCACGACAACGACTTCAGCAGCATCGAAGTCGGATGCAGCGGCTACCAGTGCGACCAGCCGGGTAACTGTGCGGGCGGCAAGTGCAGCAACCAGTCAGTCCGCTAAAGCTGACAGTACAGACCAGCAAAGCTCGTCATCGGAAGCAGCCAAGCAGGATGAGACTGCGGCCAGTGCAACGGCGGCTTCAACGACAAGTGCGGTCGACAAGTTAGATGAAACGGCTAAAGCAAGTGTGGCAACCAGTCAAGATAGCCAAGCGACAAGCGACCACGCCAATTCGGCAGTGACCAGCTCAGCTGCTAAATCAGCTGCTTCGGCGGATTCTGCAGCCAAATCAGCAGAAGCGAAATCCGCAGAAACCAAACCAGCGGCTGAACAGGCGACGCCAAAAGCCACGCCACAAGTTGAGACGGCCAAAGTTGCGGCTACGATTCAATCGCCAGCTGTGGCAGCACGGGCAACGCGGGCACTTACCAGCCAAGAAATCTTCTTAAGTCAGATTAAAGCGGGTGCGGTCTCTGGTTGGAATAAGTATCAAGTCTTACCATCCGTAACCGCCGCCCAAGCCATTCTCGAAAGTGGTTGGGGCCGGTCACAATTAGCCACTGCCGGTAATAATTTGTTTGGTATCAAGGGGAGTTATCAAGGACAATCGATTTACTTCCCAACTCAGGAATGGAACGGTTCACAATACATCACGATTCAAGATGCGTTCCGGAAATATCCGAACTGGTCAGCTAGTGTTGAAGACCACGGCGCCTTCTTAGTGGAGAACCCACGTTACAGTAATTTACTGGGTGTCACGGACTATCGCCGCGTTGCGAGCCTCTTACAACAAGATGGTTACGCGACCGCGCCAACCTATGCTAGCTCACTGATCAGCATCATTGAATATAACCAGTTACACCAGTGGGATCAAGAAGTTTTAAATGGTCAGACGAATACTGGTAATAACAATAATACTCAGACGCTACCTGACGAAAATGTGACGGTAACGAGTGGTACACATAAGTTCACCAAGACCACGACGATTCACAATTCACCTGACCAAAATAGTGCGTCAGTTGGCACGTATTATGCCGGTGAAACTGTCAACTATAATGGTAAATTGACGGTCAATAATGCCACTTGGCTACGTTACCAATCCTACTCAGGGGTCTCACGGTATGTCATGATCAGTCAAGCAACCAATAACAATAACAACAACCATGAGAATCAAGCTACGGTCACACCAGCTAGTGGTAGTTATAAGTTCACGGTCAAAACCAATATTCGCTCCGCAGCTAGCAAGTCGGCCACGGTCGTTGGCACTTACAATGCCGGTGAGACGGTTTACTACAACGGTAAGGTAACTACTGGCGGTACGACTTGGCTGCGGTACCTGTCCTACTCTGGGGCCCAACATTACGTGGCCACGAGTGGCGATGAAGTTGCGCCAGTCAACAAGCCTAACGTCGTCGCAACCAGTGGGGCTTATCGTTTCACAAATACGACGGCCATCAAGAATGCGCCGGCCAATAACGCTGCCACGGTGGGGACGTATAACGCTGGCGACACCGTTTACTATAATGGTAAGGTGACGACTAACGGTGAGACTTGGTTACGTTACTTATCTTATTCTGGTGCCCAACACTACGTTCAAATCAGTGGTAATACCGGTGGCAACAGTGTTTCTAAGCCACAAGTGACGCCACAAAGCGGTAGCTACCGGTTCAACCATACGACAGCGATTAAGAACGCCCCAGCAGGTAATGCTGCCAATGTTGGGACTTACAATGCTGGCGAGACGGTGTACTATAACGCCAAGGTGACCGCTGATGGCCAAACTTGGTTGCGGTACTTGTCCTATTCTGGTGCGCAACACTACGTTGCCATTAGTGGGGCATCATCGTCATCGAACACGACGAGCACGCCAACTAATACCACTGGTGCGTTCCGATTTGTCACGACGACGAATATTCGGACGGCGCCAACAACTCGTGCAGGGATCGTTGGACAATATAATCCAGGTGAAACGGTCTACTATAACGGGACGGTACAATCAGAAGGCTATACCTGGTTACGGTACCTTAGTCGCTCTGGTGCGACCCACTATGTTGCAATGATCAAGAACTAAGCATTTGAGTTGTAACTGCTTTCAAGTGGTTCTATAATAGTGTTAGTGAAATGGATAGCGACTACGGCCGCTATTAAGTTTCGGCGACCTAGTTGGCTTCGGCTGACTAGGTCGTTTTTTTGGATTTCAAGACCGGTAGACGGAGATAACATTTATATACCCGGTTTGCAATCGCTTACATTCTATGCTATATTGGATTCATCGGAAGAATCACAGGTCAGTATCAAATCGTTACCCAATTGTTGTAACAAACCCGTCAAGTGATAGCTAGTGCAGTATAGCAGCGTTTCCGCTAATTTCGGATAACTGACTGACCCAACCTCCATCTATTGATGGCACGGTTAGCTCCACGGAGAACGGATTGCCGCCAATCAAACGTTCATGGATGTGGATAGTGAATCAGTCATCTTGTGGTGTGAAGAACGCCACGCTAAACTTTTTTGTATGATTCTTCCAAAAAATGGGCTCACATTGTGGGTCCTTTTTTCATCTTGCTGTATGATTAAAGTAACCTAAAGCTGAAGGAGATTTTAAACCATGTACTATGTCGCAATGAAAGATCATGAAATTGGCCGCAACCTGGCAACAGAACAGTATTTAATGAACAATGTAGATTTTGATGAACCATTGGTCTTGTTCTATTATGAGGAACCTTGCATTATCGTTGGGCGTAATCAAAATACGCTTGAAGAAATCAATGCAGATTATGTTCGTGAACATCATATTACCGTCACTCGTCGGTTATCTGGTGGTGGCGCTGTTTATCAGGACTTAGGCAATCTCTGTTTCAGCTTTGTGGTCGACAGTGATAGCCAAGAATTTGGTGACTTTAAGACGTTTACCAAGCCAATTATCGATGCACTGCACGATATGGGGGCAACGACGGCAACGGTCAGTGGTCGTAACGACTTACTCGTTGATGGCAAGAAGTTTTCTGGTAATGCCATGTATTCGCGGAATGGCAAGACTTTCTCACATGGGACGTTGATGTTGAATGTCGACTTAAACGTCGTGCCACAAGCATTAACCGTTCCAACTGATAAGATTGCATCCAAGGGCATCAAGTCGGTCCGGAGTCGGGTCACGAACTTACGGCCATATCTGGCACCAGAGTATCAAAATATCACGGTGCCAGAATTCCAAGACGCGTTATTGAAGGAATTATTCCACGTTGATTCACTCGATCAAATCGCCGATAAGGAATACCACGTGACACCAGAACAACAAAAAGCTATTGATAAAATTTACGAAGACTATTATGCTAATTGGGATTGGGTTTACGGCAAATCGCCTGAATTCTCAGTTAAACGGCGGCAACATTTTGATATGGGAACCATTGATGCCCGCATCAAAGTGGATGACGGCTTGATCAATAATATTAAATTTTACGGTGATTTCTTTGGTAGCGGTAACGTCCAAGATATCGAAGCAGCGCTGAACGGGGTGCGTTATGACCATGAAGCCATTGCGGACGCCCTAGCTGATATCGACTTAAACCAGTACTTCACTGGAATTGAACGGACTGCTATCATCGACTTAATTGCCCAGTAATAGGAGTGATTTGTTGAAACTGACTCGCTTAGTTGCATTTGCGTTTGTGTCCTTTTTTTGTTACGGTATCGTCAATTGGATGATGTCGACCAGCCATTTTCACTTGCAAGCCAAGCATATCTCGGTCGCAGAAATGTGGCAGGGCTTGCTGATTGCGCTCGTGTTGTACTTTTTAGGCGTCCTGGCGGTTTATATTAACCGGATGTTGGGCTTCTACGTGCTCGGACTAGTGGTGCTGATATACAGTCTTGGACTCATCAGTGCGCTGATGTCTGGCTATCAAAGTACGGCTGGAATGGAAATCAAGCTTTTGCTAGAGATTATGGGTGTGATTGGACTCGGAATCAACTTTTACACGTTGGTGCTACTCACACGTTGGCGACGAACAAATTAACGAAATTGACAAAATAAATGAGGGATCGAGTTTTATGCAACGAAACGTACAAACTTTTATCGATGATGTCACGGCCGAAAAGGTGACCCAGGCCAGTTTAACGGGGACCTATGACCAATTAACGGCGCAAGTTCAACCGTGGTTAGCAAAGTTGGTCGCAGCGGTGAAGCAAGACCAGCTGGCCCAAATCACCTTGACGACGACTCACGAGCCCGCGATTAGCTTTCGGCTTGAGACGAGTGTCATTAACCTGCCACTCGCAAACTTAACTGAAATTGGCAAGGTGACGGTTGCAGACGACACGATGCCAATCAATGTCTATATGATTGCCGAATCCGAAGTGCTCCAATCCGGCTTGCGGATCGATGAATTAGGCTCAGTTGATGATGTGCTGGCTGATCAGGCCAACGCCGAAAAGTTGTTGACGGACTGGTTGTCAGCGCAAGTCGACCGTTTGAATCAGATCACGGCGGTTGAAGATTAAACACAATCTTTACCTGCCAGTTACTGAATGTTTACAAACATGTGGTATTGTTAAAATTGATATTGGAGCCAAGCCAAAATCAAAATACCAATGGGAACGGTGGCGTCGATTGCTAGTCAATTGCACCACCGTTTTTTGCGGCTACCTTGCATTTTAGAGATTAAGATGTTATGGTTGTTCTTGCGATGAGTCGATAGAGTCAGATCGTTAGTAATAACGGTTCCGCGCGAGCGGCTAGTGACTAATATTGATAGCGGGGCACGTTTCTCTGACGTATTTCAGAGTGCTTGGGTCACTGACATTGTGGAGTGTCACCCCCGCTGGCTTTGCCAGTGCCGTGAATAGACGCGTGTTGACCATTTTCGGATGGCTGATACGCGCCTTTTTTTGTCCTTGTGAATCACGGCTAAAGCGATGAGTGATTGTAGCAAAATTGCTAGGCATTATGAGGGGATTCTCTCATTGACTTGTCAATATCGCAGCATTGTTTTTATACAAAAACGGATCTATCTCACTTTGAGATAGATCCGTCAATGATAATGGAAAGATTTATAAGAAATGAATTCCAATCACGCCTACTAACATCAGCAATAGGCCGACTAAGCGGGGAAGTTTGACCCGTTGTGCCTGGGCTTCGAACCAACCGAATTGTTCAATGATGGCACTGAACAGCAATTGGCCAAATAATGCAATCACGACCACTTGACCCGTCCCAATCTGAGGGACTAACCAGGCACTACCGAAAACATAGGCTGCACCTAAGAAGCCACCGATCCACATCCACCAGTAACTTCGACCAGCTTGAAGGGCGATTTGAAGTGGCTTAGTGGGTACCCGTAAGACGGCAATCAGTAACAGTAAGAGCACTGCGCCGACGGTAAACGAAACCATTGCAGCGTGGACGGATGACTGGAGAATCGTGCCTAGATGACCATTGATGGCTGCCTGAGTTGCAATTAGCATCCCAGCACCGATGCCAAGTAACCGCCACAGCCAGAGCCCTTTGACCGGATGTTCAGCGGTCGCATGATTAAAGCGGACGGTGGCGACCAGCATGCCTAAGGTGACTAATACTAATCCAATGACTTTAACAATCGTGAGCGGTTCGCGCGGTGAAGCAAACCAGCCAAATTGGTCGATAAGAATACCCATCACAATTTGGCCAAAAATCGGTAGTACCGCCGTTTGAATGCTACCAAGTCGTGGGAAGAGTAGCAAGTTGACCGTTAGACCAATGACGCCTAAAAGGCCACCAAGCCAGATCCACCACGGGTTGGTCGCAATTGTCGTCAGTGAGACGAACGGTGAGACGCCACTCAGTAAAGTGAGTACGATCAAGAATAGCGCACCGACGCTAAAGGAGACCGCTGAAGCTAAATAGGGAGACCCCACAAATTGACGTAATTTGGCATTGACCGCGGTCTGCATGGCCAGACCACCGCCCATTAAAATTGGAATTAAAGCTAGTAAGAACATCATTCATCACACTCCTATAACAGTTGATGAATCATAGCTTACTAGCTCAAGTAAACTTGAGGTCAAGTCTAAAGCCTAAATTAATTTTTGGAACCGTTCCCAAGTTCCTGAGCGGTGTGACCTGCTTGAAGTAATTCTTGATACTCACGATAAGTTTGCGGGTCGACTTGTTTGGAACCAGCCCGTAGATGAATCTTCTCTGTACCAGCTTCTTCGGCAGTTCGATAGTACCATTTCTTAAAACGCAAGTAGGCCAGCGAATTTTCGAGTTGGCTGATCTCGTCTTCGAGCGTCTGTTCATGTTTCGCCAAGAATTGATAGCGCTCGTGCAATGAATCGTCGCCGTCTAAGCGCCAGGAGACGAAGTGGGCAATATCCTTGATGGCCACGCCGGCTCGTTTTAAGTCCAAAATCATTTGTAATAGCTGAATATTATCGTCGGTAAACCGGCGCCGGCCAGCCTGGTCGCGTTTGACGAATGGCAGTAATCCCATCTCGTCATAATATCTAATCGTCGCAACTGAAAGTTCCATGCGCTCAGCCACCGCACCAATTCCGTATGTTTTCACCCTCGTGATACCTCCTTAATCGTTATCATTACCATACCATGATGTACGCGAAATTGGGGTCGATTTAGTTTCAAATTATCCCTGAATTACATGATGACAACTTGAAACGCAAGACGCCCCAATCAGCAGAAAATTTGACTGCTGGTCGGGGCGATTTGTGGTTAATCATTAAAAATTAGTTGCGGCACTGCAGGCAACTTGCATAAGGAGTGTCGCGCTTCTGTTCACAGCGTATGGCTTAAAATCAACGCATAGTACTTGAGCCTTAGCGCACGTTGTCGTCTGTATCTGGCTGAACCGCCGTAATTTGGTGACACCGCAGTTGATGCTGGGCATCCCATTTGACCGTCCAAATTTCTTGAAAGCGTTCAATGTAAGCTGAATCCTTGGCCTGTTGGTTGAACGTGGCACTTTTATTGGCATATCGGAAGTAGTCGCGGGCCTGCGCGGTGACTAAGATGTTGATAGCGCGACCCGGACCATTGTCGAGCTGGCGGAGTGAAATCAGGTGCAGTGAGTCAAGCTCGTTGAACTTGCGCTGGATCATAAAACCGATAATGATGCAGCGTTGATATTGATAATATCCTGGTCCCATCAAGCGGTGTAGCGACGTCAAATCATTACGCGTCCAGGCGGCTTCCACCTCATAGAACAGCGTTTCAAAGGCCGCTGCTAGGGTCGGCGGCAGGTCCGTTTGATTGGCGAGTAAGTTCTGGCGTCGACGTTGTAATAAGCGTTTAATAGCGATAACAGCGACTAGTAAGCCGAAACCGCCACCAGTTGCATTGTGCCGCCAACCAGTTATTATCCTGGGACGGTCAAATTCGCGGCGGTCATCATAATATTCGTCGCTGCTCGACCGATTCCAAGTCGACGTCGAGTCGCTGCCACCACCGCCGTAATTGCCACCTGCACGTGCTTGGACGTGGAGTGGTACCATTAATAAGCATAGGAATAAGCCCCCAAAGCTTAACCATTTTTTCAATATGTTTCACCCCAATTAAGTTCATTCAATTAGCATAGCATGGATTGTGGTTAAGAAAGTTAAGCTATTGGGGGTGGCTGGTGTGGTGGCTGGTATGACTGCTGAATAAATTATCGTGAAGTCGTTGGGGGTATCCTGAACTTGTCAGTGGAATTGGTGGCCATTGGCAGCAGGTTATTTCGGAAGTATTTAAAAGATGGTCGTATCCAGGCGTTGGCAGTGAAAGTTTGTCATTGTAGCTGTGGGATGTCCGCAACACGGTCATACCTGTGAGTCGCGTAGTTGAACCGTCATGCTGGACGGGCGAGGGAGTGACACCATTGGACGGGACGTTCAATTCAAAAAACGCGTGCTCAACTAGGATTTATCTCAGTCGGGCACGCGTTCAAGTGTTAAACGTGGTTATTAATCTTCTTCTTCTACCGTAGCTGCGGACTCAGTGTTCGCCGTTGCTTGTTGCATCTTTCCAAGCACAGCGCGGGCGATTGGGCCAACGATGAGCAGTTGGAGCGGAAGGGCAACGATCAAGTTAAAGATCCAAGTATGACCATAAGTTGCTAAGACGTGACCGCCAGCCAATTCACCTTCGACTGCGATGCCGAAGAAGGACATGCAAGTCACCATGCCCAGCACCATCAAGACGGAAATCGTAATTCCGATTAAGACGACCTTTTTACGCATGTAATCATTAATGATATATTTGAAAGCTAATCGTTTGGCAATTGGTCCCACGACCAATAAGTCTAACAGGATCGCAACGAATAAACCGAGTGGGTAGCCACTAAGGATTGCCATTACCAAGCCGCTACTAAAGCCTTGAGCGAGGGTAACGTTGTAGGCGGTCATGACAAAGACCATTAAGCCAGCCATGATGGCAGTGAAAACAACTTCTTCTTTTAAATTACGTGGCATTCTATTGACACACTCCTAATTTTAGTATCGGTTGATTACTATAGCATGCAAACTGGGCTTCACATAAGTAACAATTTGATGACAAATTATGAACCGGTTACATTTTGTAAGCAGAAAAAGGGATTTAGTGACAGATACTTGGTCTCATTAAGTACTAATTAGGACTGTACGGTATAATAGAACTATTAAATGAATGCGTCGTGACCGCGCAGCCATCAGTCAAGCCTGGTGAGTGTTAGTGATGGCGTGGACTCAGTTTTTGGAATCAAAAGATCAAAAAATAATGAAACGAGGGGTAACATGGCAACATTTAAATCAATTTGGGCTGGGTTTAAAGCATCCCCGGAATACCAGCCACTTAAGACACAATATGATCAGATGGATGGTGTCTCTGATATCATCGGCATGAACTG
The DNA here is from genome assembly GCF_023806745.1 of Lactiplantibacillus sp. B652. Taxonomy (NCBI): domain Bacteria; kingdom Bacillati; phylum Bacillota; class Bacilli; order Lactobacillales; family Lactobacillaceae; genus Lactiplantibacillus; species Lactiplantibacillus sp. B652. The sequence continues at coordinate 171,930 of NZ_JAMSKY010000004.1, forward strand.
GGATAATTTAAGCGAAATGGTGGGTAGTCAGCTAGATACCGAGCTTTCTGATTATATCAGTAAGTCCCATGCTGATTGGACAGCAGCATCCATTGGCGCTTATTTGACTCAAGTTAAGCATGATGACGACATCGATGGCACGCAGTTCTTGGTGGAAGGACCGGTCGTCATCGGTGAACCGTACTGTACTTACTTAGCACGAACGAAACAAATTAATGCGAAGCCCGCTGACATTTCGAAGGTGATGGCGGAAATTAAAAAAGAGAATCCTGAAGCTGGCAGTCTTCCGAAGTTTTTATTGGCATTATTTTCGACACCAGTTGAGACTGAAGGATTTATGGATGATGACGACGACTCCGATGATGATGATTTCGACGATGTTGACTTTTGGGATAACCCCGACCTTGATTCCGATGATGACTTTGTGCCGAGTGTTGATTTGGGCCAGGATGGGTCATCCATGACTGAAGATGACTTTGATGATGATCCTAGTACCCGAGTTAATCGGGATCCAAAGTTGCCAATGTGGCAACCTAGCCGATTATTGAGAGTAAATCTTCAGTATTCGAGATTAATGAAAATCTACCAAGAGCGTCCAGAATGGCAGAACCGTCCCGAGGTGGTCACAGCCGACTTTATGCAAAATGTTGTTGAAACATTATTGGTGATTGGGTATAACCGTTATCGTAAATTGCCGCGAAGTTGGACCAAGCATATGTTGGTTGAGATTCTGACGGGTGATTTTGTTGCGGATCGTCTTTATAGTCAAGAAGAATATGCGGCGATTGGTCCAATGTTAACTGATTTGATTAGTATCGTAGGTTCCGAGCAGATGATGAAACCAAATAAGGTCGCTCAACTCCAACGGTATATTCATGAGGCTGCTGCAAAAATGGTTGAAGCAGCTAAGGATCCCAACAATTATTCGGTAGACAAGAAGATGATTCTGAAAATTCAAGCGGCTGGTGTTGACTTGAATGATGACGACAGTATCAACAATTATGTGACTGACCACAAGAATGACATCAGTAGTGAATATGAGAATGGCTTTCCAATCACGGCGGCAGTATTTGATGATCCAGAGCAACTGGCCAAGTTGATTGACTTTTACAGCCCTGATCAGGAAAGGGATTACCTGAATCCGGATGCGCATGTTGAGACTTTCGAGGGTCGGTCTTGGCATCGTAAGGATGCGATTAAGGCCCACCGCTTTGCTGTTGAACTGGGGTTTAGGGCCTATTTAGATCAACAGCAAAAGCATCCTGAAAATACAGCCCGCGTTTCTGATTATGTGGAGTCTTTTGAGTTTTACCTTGGCCGTGCATACGACTGCAACCTTCTACAGCCTGAAGAATTGACTACGGAAGCGCTTGAAGAGACCATGTCGCTTGAATACGGGCCTGGTTCAGTGGTTGATGGTGCTGAACAACAAAGGGTTGTACAACGAATACAGCTCGATGATATGGATAAATTGATTGTCATGGTGGATATGCTAGAAATGTATGCAACGCTTCCAAAGCAGCGTGCACAAGCTCTGCGACAAGTTGTCAGAGATGATAAACTGCGCTTGCACAAGAGGCTGGGGATGGATGCGACACCGGCATTCCGAAAAAAGAAGAAGCGTAAGCGGCCCAAAAAGAATCGGCGCAATAAACGTTAGGGGATAATTAGGGTACTCATTGAGGCAGTGCGTTTGTGAGATCTGTTGTGGGATGCAAGTCAATTGTGTGTCTGCTGTTTTCGTTAATCGCACATTTTTGCTGCAAGCGGCGGCATTTTCTGAATTCGAATTTTCTAACTGAACCCCAATTCTTATCGAAACATTAAATTTGCATCTAAAACAGGTAAACGTTGGTAAAGTGAGTCAACATAGCGTATGCTTTAGGTAGTATCAGACAATTAATCTTTGGGGAGTTGATTATCTTGAAAAAAGTGTTAGTTAGTACCGCAGTAATCGCCGCAATTGCAGCGCTTGGGGGTGGCTATTATTTGGAGGCCGACCACCAAACTAGTCAACAACGTGTTAGTGAAACGAAGACGGTCGTGTCAAAGAAGGCTGAAAAGTCGAGCAAGTCTGCGTCCTCGTCAGATGCTAAGACCGAGAAGTCAACCGCAACAAAATCGTCTTCAACAGCTGATGACTCTTCAACAACTGCGACTTCCGATAGTCGGAGCTCATCGACGACTGGGACGGATGCACAATCATCTACGGATTCCACGACGACCAGCAGTCAAGCAGCTAGTTCCGCAACCACGGGGACTAGCAAGCAATCGTCCTCATCAGCGACTAGTAGTACCGTTGCAACGCAACATTTAACGACTAGTCAGATCAACGATTGGGCTTGGCATCAAGTGGCAGCCCAGTATCAAGGGACAACTGCTAACAAGCAGAACTTTGTCTTCAACCAGTATCAACAGGGCGGACTCGTCTACGTTGAAGTTTATGAAAATCAAAACGCCGATGTCGCGCACTTAGCAGGCCGGTTCCGGGTTAATGCCAAGGGTCAACTTGAGCAGCAACAACTTGCCCAAGGGGACGTCTGGCAAGTCGTTTCGACACAACCTTAAGCCGTTCGACTGAAGTAGGCTAACAACGGTCAAGGAGATTCCTTCAGAAAATGATTCTGGAGGAGTCTTTTTGTATGGTCTTTTTTCATGGCCAGATGGCAGACGCGGGTATGGCTCGACCAGCGTTCTACTCACACTATGGCTACTACCAACTCAGCACCACGTGTAACCGCCTTCTTGCCCTCACATTCAAAATACGGCATACTAGAGGGAGGTTATAAAGGTTGGTGGATAAGTTGGCAAAAGAGAAACATGAGATTTATGATGAAAAGGATAAGCGGCTTGGACGCCTGATTCTTAAAATTATGGGGATTGTTGCCGTGGTGAGTGGTCTGATTGGGCCGTTTGTTTATGTGTGGAATGCTGACTGGGGCCGCGAGCTTGGAACATTAGCCGTGATTTGTAGTGGCTTGGTGCTCTGCTTGGGACCAAAGGGGCGAACAGCCGGAGGACAGTGGCTCGCGTTGTTGAAGACGTTGGGGCTAGCCGCTTTGATTTTGATTTATTTTGTGATTGTTTCAAAATTATTCGGATAAGTCGCTTTGGCGAACGTTTTTTTGCTCAGAAGTTAGTTTAGAAAATGTAAATCATGTCAGGAACTGCCGATGCTGGTGGTTCCTTTTTTGATAGCGTGGCACTCAAAGTTAACGATTTTCGGAACGATTTAGCTCGGTTGCTAACTTAATGATGATAATTCTCAGCAGCAGCTGCAGCTCGAATTGGGTTAAACCCGCTGGAAGTTACCCAAATACGATCGGTGCGCCAAAATTTTGAGCACGCCGACCAGTCGCTCCAGCCACATGACGTCAAGTTTTTGGGCGATTCCGCACGCGTTTCATAGGCCGGCTGGCGCAAAATTAGCCTTGCACTCACCTCATCATGAGAGTAAGATGAAAATATCATTAAATGACATGTTGATGAGAAGAGTAGTTAGTCTGCGCCTTTAACAGGGAGCCGTAGTGAGTGCAAAGCGGCAAGGTGGCGGCCTAATGAAGATGAACTCGGAATGCCCAGTAGCGGTCACAAGGCTGTGCTGGCGGGACTAGCCGTTATCCTAGTGAGTTGAAATCAACTTGATGAGTGTTGTGGGGCGACCCGCAATTGAACTTGGGTGGTAACACGCGACCGGCGTCCCTGATAGATGGCGGTTTTTTTGTGTTTTCATTTTTAGGATGAGATTACGATTAATGGCATAAAATTTAATAAGGTGGATTGAGAACATGACAAAGCAGACAGATGAGTTACATATTGAAACCCGGTTAGCGCAAGCGGGTAATCGGAGTGATGATGAGAAGACCGGGGCAATTTCAGCACCGATTTATTTATCAACGGCGTATCGGCATGCCGGTCTCGGCCAATCGACGGGCTTTGATTATCCGCGTGAAGCACAACCGACGCGATGTATTTTGGAACAAGTGTTAGCTGAAATGGAACACGGGGTGGCTGCCTATGCGCTCACTTCGGGCATGGCCGCGATTCAACTGGTCTTCACGTTATTCCATAGTGGGGACAAAATTATTGTTTCAGACGATTTATACGGAGGTTCGTATCGGTTCTTTGACTTACTGCATGATCACTATCATTTGGATTTTGCGGTCTGGGACGGACAAGACCAGGCGGCACTGGCAACTTTAGCGGATGAACACACCGTTGCGTTATGGCTCGAAACGCCATCCAATCCAACGATGAAAGTCATTGATATTCAGGCCACCGCTGCGACTGTCCATGACCACGGGTTAAAATTGATTGTGGATAACACGTTCTATACGCCGCTGATTCAAAAGCCGTTAGACCTGGGTGCTGACATCGTCGTGCATTCAGCGACCAAGTATCTAGCTGGCCACAATGACGTGCTGGCTGGTGCGGTCGTGGTTAAAGACCAGGCGGATGCCAAGGCCTTAGAATTCAATCTGGTGACGACCGGTGCCGTGTTAGATCCGTTTGACGCGTGGTTGCTATTGCGAAGCCTGAAGACGTTGCCGCTTCGTTTACACCAACAAGAAGCTAATGCCCAATCGCTCGTCAAAACGCTGACGGCGGATGCACACGTGTCGCGGGTCTTATACCCCGGTCGCGGCGGTATGATCAGTTTTTACCTGGCTGACGGAACCGACGTCGACACCTTTTTACGCGCGTTAAACGTGATTTCCTTTGCCGAAAGCCTGGGTGGGGTCGAGAGCTTGCTGACCGTTCCCGCCGTCCAGACACACGCCGATTTGACGCCTGAACAGCGCGCTGAAAAGGGCATCACGCCGAACTTATTACGTTTGTCAGTCGGTATCGAAAACGTGGCCGATTTAGCAGCTGATTTACAACAAGCGTTGCAACGTGCGAGCGAATAGCGCAAAGTCCTTTACTTACTTTTAGTATGTGTTAAACTATAGGTATCATCAAGAATATTGGAGGCATTTTTTATGGCAACTGCAACTTTAAGCGACGAAGAAATTCGCGACCGAATCAAGACGGGTAAGCATATGTTATTCTTTACGGCGGACTGGTGCCCGGATTGCGCGTTTATTAAACCAGTAATGCCCCAAATCGAAGCCAAGTACGACCAATACGATTGGATTACGGTTGACCGTGACGCAAACATTGAAATCGCCCAGGACATGGGTGTGATGGGCATTCCTAGTTTCGTTGGCATTGAAGATGGTCAAGAAATTGGCCGCTATGTCGACAAGTTCCGTAAGACGCAAAAACAAGTTGAAGATTTCTTAGATACACTTGAAAAGTAATTTATTTATTACACTAGTCAGTAGTGGCTAGTCGACTTAATTGCCAACTCAGATGTGTCCGTGATGGTTAAGCTTTAACCACGATGGGCGCGTTTGGGTTGGTTTTCGTTTGGGCTTCTGCTACACTATTAACTATTAATTTTGGAAACGGTGATAAAAATGACAACGAATTTATTTGAAGACGTGGTAGTCCGTACGACCAAATTGGGCGATTTGCCCGTCTTACACGTGTTTGCAGCGAGTCAAGCACAGACGAAGTTACCAACGATTATCGATTATCATGGTTGGACGAACCAAACGGCAACAGAACTATCCGCGGCCTATCAATTGGTTCGCGCTGGTTTTCGGGTCATTTTACCAACTGCCTATTTGCATGGTAGCCGCAATGATGGCACTGACTTAGACCGCCATCCGGAACATTTCTGGTCGATCGTCGGCCATTCGGTGGCTGAATTTCCACAATTAGTGGATAGTTTAGTTGCGGCTGGAATCACTGATGCGGACAAGATCGGCGTGATGGGGACTTCCATGGGTGGTATTACCGCTGCAGGTGTGATGGCCACGCAGCCCCAAGTTGTTGCTGGCGTGTCACTGATTGGGTCACCTGAACCGGTCGCATTTGCCAAGGACCAAGTTGCGCAGCTACCGGCAGCCTTACAAGCCAAACTGCCGGACGAACTGATTACCAAAACGTATCAACAGTTGGCCAAGTTTGACTTATCAGAACATCCAGAAGCGCTGGCTGGGCGTCCAATGTTCTTCTTTAACGGAACGGCCGACCAGATGGTGCCATATCAATATGTGCGCGATTTCAAGCACCGTTTCAAAGATACACCCGCACTAAGCGCAACGGTCTTCAAACGTGCTGAGGGTGGCGTTCATCACGTGCCACATAAGATTCAGGAAGCTGCAGTCGACTTTTTAACGGCTAGTATTTTGAAATAAGATAACTATGATTGTTGACAATGTGCCGGATACTAACCGATGTGCTGAAAATAATCCATAAAACTAAAAAAACGAAACAAAGCGTCCTAACTGTTCAGATTTACAAACAGTTAGGGCGCTTTTCGTTTGCCATTGTGCTGAAGTCGCCGGATCCCAAAATACAAGAGTAACAGCAGTCCCGCTGGTTCCGACAGCAGCATCAAGACCCCGCGCTCCAATATAAAAATGGCGAGATTCATTTCATCATCCCAACGGGCAGCCCGTTCGTTCAAATGAGAGTGATACTTTAAACTGGCCTGCACCGAGATTGACTGCATTTTGAAGTGGTTGCGACGTAGCATCGGGATGGCAGACAGGAGCAGTGGATAACTGATCAGATACGAGCTAATTAGCCAGCACACCGGTAGATTAAGGACCAATTGCCACTCACCAGTGGGCTTGGCCGTGATGGCGTAATACGCGACAATGAGTACCGGTAGCGCTGACAATTCGGCGGTCAATATATTAATTAATTGATGAGTTCTCATTATTTCGCCTCGAAACCGAACCAGAATTACGCGCTGAACGAACTGGTTTAAATTAAAATAATCCGCATTATAGCACTGGTCTGGCGGGGGAACTGTCGTGACGATTTGGTTAGTTAAGCCAATATTTTTAAAATAATGATTGTTTACAATTGAATTTTGAACAATTTAGATGTATGCTAATAATCGTAAATGAAAACGTATACAACCAATTTAAAAAAGAAGGCATTTACTATGGCAAAGATGATTGAAGCATCCGTCGCAATGTTGAAAGTGTTAGAAGCTTGGGATATTAAGCAGATTTACGGCTATGCCGGTGGGTCGTTTAATTCAACCATGCACGCGTTGGACGTCGAGAAAAATCGGCTCCAATACGTACAAGTGCGTCACGAACAAGTTGGTGCGCTAGCTGCCGCGGCTGATGCGAAGTTAACCGGGAAGATCGGTGTCGCATTTGGTTCTGCAGGCCCTGGTGCCGTTAACTTGCTGAACGGATTGTACGATGCGAAGGAAGACCACGTTCCCGTACTTGCCTTAGTGGGTCAAGTTGCCCATACCAATATGAACTATGATTATTTCCAAGAATTTGCAGAAGAACCAATTTTCAGTGACGTCGCCGTCTTCAATCGGACTGTAATGACGCCTGAAAGTCTACCATACGTTGTCGATAAGGCAATCCGGACCGCTTACCGGGAAAATGGCGTTGCCGTCGTCACGATTCCAAATGACTTTGGGTATGTTGAAATTCCGGATGAAAACTATGATTCAGCGAGTGTTCCTGCCAAGTTACGGGGCGTTCCTGAAATCGAGGATGACCAAGTCAAGACCGTCTTAGACATGATCAAAGCTGCCAAGTACCCCGTCTTCCACGTTGGTCAAGGGACTCGTGGCGCGACCGAAGATATGATGGCTTTAGCTGAACGGTTACAAGTGCCAATCATCATCACTGGTTTAGCCAAAGGGGTCATTCCAGATAGTTTTGATGGCAACATGGGCAGTGCTTACCGGGCTGCTTCCAAGGCTGCGGATGAACTCATGGGGATTACGGACTTAGTTGTCTCAGTCGGTGCGGACTATTCATTCGCCCAAATTATGTACACGACCCATGATTTCAAGTATGTTCAAATTGAATTAGATCCTGGTAAATTTGGTCGTCATCACCATTTAGACTTCGGTGTCAATGGCGATGCCAAGGTGTTCATCAAACGGGCCTTAGCCTTGAGTGAACAGGCCGCACCATCACCATACTATCAAGCTGCTAAGGCCGACATGGCTGATTGGAAGCAGTACTTGAAGAAGTTGAGTGAACGGACGACCGATCCACTGGAATATGAACAAGTTTATCAAGAAATTAACCGGGTCGCAGAAGACGATGCCGTCTTCTCAATGGATGTCGGTGATAATACCATCAACAGTTTCCGGTTCTTAAAGATGAACCCTAAGCAAAAACTATTGACCTCCGCACTATTTGCGACGATGGGTGCCGGCGTTCCCGGGGCAATTGCTGCCAAGATGAGCTATCCTGACCGTCAAGCCTTCAATATTGCCGGTGATGGGGCCTTCTCAATGGTCATGCAAGACTTGTTGACCGAAGTAAAGTACCACTTGCCAATCTTCAATATTGTCACGTCTAACCAAACGTTGAACTTTATTAAGTCTGAACAAGAGGACGTGCCGCAACCATACTATGGGATCGATTTGCTCGATGCCGACTTTGCAAAAATCGCTGAAGGGATGGGCGTCAAAGGGATTCGTGTCGACCACTTTGCCCAATTACATGATGCCTTTGAAACGGCCATGGCCGAATTAAAAGCGGGTCGTCCAGTCTTGATTGATGCTAAGATTACTGACAAACGGGGCTTACCAGTTGAAATTCTGGATGTCGATCCAGCCAAGACATCCGATGCTTCGGTCAGCGCATTTAAAGAAAAGTACGATGCTAATGAATTGAAACCATTATCCAGTTACTTCAAAGAATTCAAGGTACAATAAACCTCACGATTAATCGTTGAGATTGGAATCACGAATTGGCAGTTCTTCCATTGTGGAAGAGCTGCCAATTTTTTTACGCGTCGTTCTAGTGGTATATACCTGTAAAAAGGTGGATAATGAGCATACGATTTAATGATAGATGTGATAGCCGGTCAAATGGGGAGACCGGTATTCGTGAATGCTGCCGCTTGAATCTTAGTAGCAGTCAACACGATGCTTGAGGACGATTGGTACCAACAAAGGGGGAGTACACGATGATTAATCGACGGTTAATTGCCGGACCGACGTTTATTTTAGGCCTGGTTTGGTTGATTGGTTACGGCCTACAACGGGCCCACAGCGGAATTGGTGGTGCTTGGAGTGCTTACGCGTTTACGGGGCTGATTCTGTACACGATTCTGGCAACGTTCATCACCAGCTTGGCGGATGCGTACCAGGGAAACCACGCGCGGACGAAGGCTGAAAAACACTTTTACGGCTATATGTGTACGTTATCCGTGATTTTAACGATCACAGCGATATACTGGATGGCGCATAATTAGGGGGAGACCACCATGCAAGATGAAAGTGATTGGTTGATGCGGCAGTTGCGCGCATTTGCGACGGGGCTGGGATACACTTTGAGTCGTCGTAAGGGTGGTGAGACCCAAGTCGTCTTTCCAGAGTTACAAGATAAACCGTTACCGCACCAAGTCGAACTGACACAATTAATCGACAAGCACGCCTATGCGCAAGCCGCAGACCGGTTGCTAGCGTTACAATACGCCATGACGGCCTCAGAATTCTTGAAGTTAGGCATCTGGTTCTACGCGACACTCAACCGATTTGATGACCAGAACCTCGCCAGCGGGGGAATATCGCGGGCGTCACTGGTAGCGGGATTAGCACAGTTGAAGCAGTTAGATTTATAATCCAGAATACTGACAACTGATGGGAGCGGAAGCGACGCTGCTTTTGTCAACACACAATATGAAATAAGCTGCAAAAAACGAGCTTTCAGAAAAAATTCCGAAAGCTCGTTTTGATTAATTTAGCGCATTAGTAATGAGGGCGTTAGCGGACGACGTAGACCTGATCGTGAATCAGATCAAATCGCCGAAAATGGGCATTTAATTTGGTCACTGCATCGTCGTTTTGATAGGTCGCTTCGTCCCAGAATTGCTTGGAACCAGTTGCACCGTACTTTTCACCAATGACAATCAGTGGAATATCGTGCTCATCTTGGCGCATTGCCTGTAAAAGGTCCCAATCAATGGTCAATTTGTCGGGTGACCAGGCCATGATAACGTACTTGATGGACCCGGCGTATTGTTTAAAGGCACTGACAGCATCCAGTGCTTCAATCGATGTGACCGGGTGGCGTCCCGTTTGATTACCAGTCTCGTGCGTCCAATCCTTAGAATCGGTCGTGTAGATTGGCTGACTGGGATGCAGCCGCTTGAGCCCCTTTGAAATGTAGCCGTTGCCAGCCATGACTTCTAACACCGGGGCATTACCAGTGAAATCAGCTAAGTCTTTGAGAAATGGGGCGCTGATGTAGGCCCACATGCCGTATTGCGCTTCCAAATAATCTCGGAAATCACGCAACAATTTGTCGACCTTTGGCAGGGCCGCTGACAATTGGTTCCACGCGGCATCACCAGCCGGGTCGCCCAGTGGGTACTGTTGATTGATGCGTGCAAACAGCTGATCCTGAAAGTCATCCGGCACTTCTAAGACCGGTAGTTGTTGCGGTGCCAATCCAGCGGCCAATAGCCGGTCTGCTTCTAGCACGTTATTGATCAGCACGAGGATTTGCGGGTCGTCTTTAAACAACGTGCGGTAACGCGTCATTTGCTGAATATAGGGGGTCACGGATTGTTGTTTCGCCCGTTTTTTGAGTTGTTTTAATTTCTTGGGATTCATAATAACTCCTAGTCATCGAAATGTAGATCTAATTCTTCCTGACCGACCACATCCGTCGTGGCCCGGTGTTGACGGCCATGTAAGTAGCCGTCCATCAGTTGAAATAGTTCATAACGGTCTTCACTGGACAGTTGTTCCTGGTTGAACGTCAGTGGTTTGCCAGATAAAAAAATCCGTCCGAGGTCGTATTCTTCTTGGTCCGATTTTCCTGATAAATAGTCAGTGGTGACGTTAAAAAACTCGGCTAATTTACGAACTTCTAGGTAGGAAGGGGTCCGTAAATTACGTTCCCAGTTGCCGATTTGAGCTGCGGTATTTTTGCGAGTCGTCTGTTCAGCGGCGGGCATCTGATTGAGCGCGGTCGCGAGTTGGGCCAGGGTCATTTTTTGCCCTCGTCGAAGGGCGCGTAAACGTTCTGGAAACATATGCTCACTTCCATTCTGTTAGATTAGCGGTGCGGATAGGGCCATAAATTCATCAATATCCCGTTTGATTAGGGCGACGCCAGCTTGCCAGAACGCGGGCTTAGTCAAGTCCACATTGAGGTGCTTGGCAGCTAAGTCCTCGGTCGACATGTTGGCCGTATCCCGTAGTAGAGCGATGTAGCGGTCTTCAAAGTCCGGTTGGGTCTTCGCCTGTGCGTAAATTCCAAGGCTGAAGAGGTAGCCAAAGGTATAAGGAAAATTATAAAACGGTACGTCGTCGATGTAGAAATGTAACTTGCTGGCCCAAAACATTGGATGATAAGTACTCAAAGCGTTGCCGTACGCTTCTTGTTGCGCGTTCAGCATCACCTGTGAGAGCTCGTCTGGCGTGACGATGCCGTGTTGCCGGGCTTCATAGAAGCGGGTCTCAAACAAGTACCGAGCGCGAATATCCAAGAACATTGCAAGCGGGTTTTGCATTTTGGCATCGAGCAAGGTCAACTTGGCTTTGGTGTCGTCTGCAGCTTTGAAGCTCGCGTCGGCAACGATCAGTTCTGCAAAAGTCGAGGCCGTCTCTGCGACGTTCATCGCATAATCCTGACGCCAGAGCGGTAAATCCTGAATCACGCTACCATGAAAGGCGTGTCCAAGTTCGTGCGCGAGCGTTGCCGTGTCGTTGGGCGAGCCAGTGAACGTCATGAAGATGCGGGATTCGTGTGTTTCAGGCAAGTTTTCCATGTAGCCGCCGGGACGCTTGTTCGGCCGATTCTCGGCTTCGACCCACCGATTTTCTAGGGCGTGTTTAGCGAGCGCTCCCATCTTAGGGCTGAACTGCTGGAAATTCTTAATCACGAAGTCGGCAGCTTGGTCATAAGTCTGACTTGGTATTTCCCCTAAGGCGAGCGGGGCTTCGATATCTTGCCAGTCCAATTGTGACTTGCCTAAGAGTTGCGCTTTACGTTGCAAGTAGCTGAGTAACAGGTGCTTGCTGTCGGCGACGACTTGGTACATCGTATCCAGCGTCGCACGGCTCATGCGGTTTAATTCGAGTGGCTTTTTCAAAAAGTCATCGGTACCGTGTGCGCGATAATTTGCCAGACGAAAGCCTGCTAAGTGGTTCAGGGTGTCGGCAAACGGGGCCGCGTGCGCTTGCCAAGCCGCTTCCCAATTACGCATCAATTGCGCGCGCTGTTCGTTTGGCATGGCAGCGGCTAACATATTTTGGGCCTGCCCGGCTGAAAGTTGCGTCGTCTGACCAGTTTCATCCGTATAAGGTACCTTGATCGCACTGACCAGCGTGTCGTAGTGGTCGCTCCAACCTTGAAAACCATCTAGGGCCAAGCTGTTGATCAAGGCTTCTGTATCGTCATCTAAAAGTGCTAACCCTTGCTGGCGCATTTCAGTGAGATTGAAAGCCAGTGGTGCTAGGGCCGGCTGTTTGATGAGTGCTTTAAAGGTGTTGGCATCCAACTTCACGAGTTGTTTTTTGAAGCGTGTCAAGAGATTATCCAGCTGATTGTCGAGTTGGTAGAGTTGATTCAGTCGGGGCGCTGCCTTGGTATCGTCAGCGTGTGCAGACTGGTAGGCGACAACGAAGACCGTGGCTTGGTCAATGCCGGCTTGAATCGCTTGCAAGTTGTTGACGAGTTGGGTGAACCAATCCGCATCCGGCGTATCGGCTGCGGCCCGCCAATGAACGAGAACGTCGGCAGTCGTGGTTAATTGTTGTTTGATCGTAGTCATCTTTTCAGCTAATGCGGGTGAATCGATGCCACCGGCAAAAATGCTGTCTAGATCCCACGTTTCTGAATAGTGCATAGAATATTGGCCTCCTCAATCTGTTCTAGTTATCTTTAATTATAACGGTTATTATGGAAGTAGTGGCAAAATTTTCCTGCTTTAAGCAGATTTTTGACGATGGCCAGGAGTCCTGTTTTTTGATTCTATGCTGGATTGTCGATTGTTTTGGCCGTTATTTATGGAATTTGGTGCTGTACGACGCAGATTTGGGTCGTCTTGAAGTGCCAAAATACGAGGAGTGGTTAGGTGTGAAAAAGTGGTGGATAACGCTAGCTGTGCTGGTGGTGTTAGTTGCTGGTGGCTTAATTGGTGCGGGGAGTTATTTTTATCACGTTGCGATTGCCAGGGGCGACAAATCGTTCGTGACTCAGAGTACGAAATTATCGAAAAAGAGTCAGGTCTATCATGAAAAATATTGGTATTTACATACGGCGAAACAAACGTGGACAATTGAATCGCATGATCATTTGCGATTAGTGGCGTGGTATATTCCCGCCAAGAAATCGACCAAAACGGTGGTGCTGGCACACGGGTTTGCCGGTAATAAATCATTGATGGGTGCCTGGGCAGGCATGTATCATGAGCTCGGCTATAATGTCCTAGTTCCCGATTCACGTGCGAGCGGTGCCAGTCAGGGGCAAGCGGTCGGTTATGGCTGGCTCGAGCGGCGAGATGATTTGCAATGGGCCCGAACCGTCGTCAAACGGACGGCAACCAAGCAAATCGTGATGAGTGGAATTAGTATGGGCGCAGCTGGAATGACCATGGCGAGTGGTGAGCGGCAGATTCCACAGATCAAAGCGTACGTGGTGGATAGTCCGTTTACCAGTGCGGATGCCATTATCAGCTATCAAGCGGGCCAGTTGTATCACTTGCCGGCATTTCCATTGGTCAACGTGACGAGTCTGATTACCAAATTACGCGCGGGCTATAGCTTCAAGGAAGCAGACGCGGTCGCACAGATTCGTAAGAACCGGTTACCGATTATGATTATCAGTGGCACGAAGGATGATTTCGTGCCGACCCGCATGGGTAAACAACTGTATCGCAATGCGCATCAGCCCAAGCAACTCTGGCTCGTCAAAGGCGCAGGGCACACGACTGCGATTACTCAGAATTATCAACGGTATAAGCGTCACATCGCTAGTTTCTTAGCACAATATGTCGATTGAAATAAAAGAACCTTTCGATTCAGTTGCATCGCAGGCCTGAATCGAAAGGTTATTATTGTCATTATGATGGATACGCAGACACGAGGATTGCACAATGAGCGCGTGACTACTAAATCACCAATCATGTTGAAGACAGTCTATCGCATGTCCTGCCAATCAGTATTGTGATAACCACTGCCAGCACTGACTTCGAGCGGCATCCGTCATGTTGGCTGAGTCACTGTGGTGGCCGATTCGTTGGTCGTTGCGGCATGTGCGGCTGTTTGAACTAGACTAATACTGACAATTACTCTTAAACTGGATGTTAATAAAATGACTAAACTTTTTTATTTGGTCGATGGTGAATCAGGTGAGACAAGCCAACTAGGATGAGTGCCGGTAACGCAATGATAATTAGTATCCCACAATAAAAAATATCAGCAATCAAACTGATGTCAGCATCCCGCTGTTGATTAGCAGCGTCGATTGCCAGTCGGCTTTTAACTGGATTAGTCGCGTCATGGTAGGTATCGGCTAAGTTTGAGGGCTGTTGACGTTCTATTGCAGCAGACTTGGAACGAAGTGATTTGGTTTTGAGATGTGGGTGGCCGATTTGGGGTCGGATGATAATCAGTAATGGATAAGCAATCAGAAATGAAGTCGTCCAATACAGATTAAGCCATGTCCAATGGAGCTGCAGTGTGCCATCTGGGTCAGCGGTGATCAAATAGTACACGGCAATGAAAAAGAGCCCACCGCGTAAATAGGCCGCTAAGATATTTTTAACAATAACCATATTAGTCCACCTTTCAAATCGACAGTGGTGGTTTCATGTAATACCATTTCAATCCGGATTGAAGTATTAGTAGGTTATGATTCCATTTTAAATTAAAATAAGATTAAATTAAAGCAAAAAATTAATTTATATATAATAAAAAGCAATCAGCCCGCAAAATCTTGCCGGCTGATTGCTTTTATGGATGTCATTAAAACGGACTGATTAGCCCCGCTGGTATGGCACTTGACATGGGACATCGACGCCATCTTGTAAGGTGACAAGATAGAGCTGGTCTAAGACAGCGGGTCCCCGAGAATGATTGCTGCCCCAGGTGGTTAATAAGTGGTTCAACCGGCTGGCAACTTGATGATGATCCATCACGCAATCCAAATCCTGTGCGGCTTTAGCTAAGGCTTCAGATAATTCAGGAATTGCACGTACTTCAGGATCACTGTACGCCACGTCGATTGCCCGAGTCAAAGCGATGGCATTTTCATTTTTTAACATGTTTCCCCATCCCTTTCGCGTTATGATGACCAATTGTGGTCTACTGCTAACTTAAGTATAGCGCTACTGGGGTGAGTTTCAAGTCGAAAATGTAACCGCTATCACACGTAATGGCAGTGTCGGATTGCATTTAATGAGCCAACGTGTTATATTGTAATAGATAAATAGAACACTAGGGAGGCCGATCAGTTGAAATTCGATGACAAGGTGCCGATTTACTATCAAATCAAGCAACACATGTATCATGAAATGATTGACGGGTCATTGCCACCGGGGGCTAAGTTGCCTGCGGTTCGGCAATTGGCGGTAGATTTGACTGTTAATGTCAATACGGTTCAACGGGCCCTCAGTGAGATGATTGCAGAGGGAACGCTGACGTCACAGCGTGGTAAAGGTAATTTTGTGACGGATGACCCAGAGAAGATTGCCCGATTACAATCGGAATTAGTGACCGAGCAGTTAGTACTAGCTTATCAGCAGTTGCATGCTTTGAATTTGAATGATGCCGACATCATTCAGCGCATGCAACGATATATTGAACAGCGGGAGGATGACGCAAATGGCAACATTGACGCTTAAAAATGTCGCGTACAAGCACAATCAACGGCAGATTTTACAAGATGTACAATTAGTACTTTCAGCAGGAAAAATCGTCGGCTTGTTAGGTGAAAACGGGGCTGGGAAGACGACTCTGATGCGGCTCATCATGGGAACGGCGAAAGGCCGCGGTGAGATTCGGGTCAACGGTGAAGCTGGCGTGGTTGCCCGTAAACAACACATCAGTTTTACGGACCACCTCAGCGGATTTAGTACCGGCATGAAATTAGAACAGATTGCGAAATTTTATGCCAGTGTTTATCCAGACTTCGATACAACTCGGTATCAGGAAATGGTGGCGTTCTTGGAACTCGACGCTCAACAGAAATTAGGCGAGTTGTCCAAGGGGACCCGAGAAAAGCTGATTATTGCGCTGACGCTGAGTCGTCAGGCGGCCGTTTATTTACTGGACGAGCCATTCAGTGGTATCGACAGCATGAGTCGTAAGAAAATCATCAACAGTATTATTAAGTGGACCCCTGATGAAGCCATTCTGCTCATCAGCGACCACTATGTCAGTGAAATTGCGCCGATCTTAGACGAAATCGTGGTCGTCAAAGACCAAACGATCACGTTGCATCAGGCGACTGATGAAATTCGTGATCGGTATGGCATCGAATTAGAAGACTATTATGAACAGTTGTATACGGGAGGTGCGACGGATGACAAATAGTTGGTCACTTTTTAAGGCACTCAGCTGGCCACGGTTCAAACAAATGAATCTCCTGGTGGGTGTTGAAATCATTGCAGTCTTGGTCACGAGTCTCTGGACCGCAATCAAAGGAAATTTTTCGGGTGCAACGTTATTTTATAATTTAAGTGCCTGGATGATTTTGCCACTGGCCGTCGGGTTTATTTTGTTGGCAGTCGCTAATGAGAAGACGTTTCGGTCAGGGACCTTCCAGTTATTGCCCGTCAGTGATTGGAAGATGTATACGATTAACTTGGTGGCGTCACTTGCCAATATTATTTATGTTTGGCTCTTGCAAGTGGTTCTGATGGCAATCACCATTGGTATCGGTTGGCAGGATTTGATGGGTGGGCTAACGACAACTTCAATTCTGTTCAGTCAATTTAGTGCCAGCGGTGTGACGAAGTTCGTCCTCGGAACGTTATTAGTCCTCGTGCTCGTCACCTTGTTGATTTGGAGTACGATTGCGACTTGCCACTTTATTACTAACGCGGCAAAGGGCTTCTTACCGAAATTCCGTCAGCAGTTTGTCAATGTGATTATTACGGTCGTCGTTATTTACGTGGCCTTCCGCTTAGCCAGTCTCCTCATGAATATGATTAGTTATTTATCGAGTCAATTGGTCAATCAGGGGCAGGTCGATTCCCTATGGGTTGGCAGCTTGATTATGCTGATCGTCATTCTGGTTGAAGGCGCGATTAATGTCTTTATGCAACACAAATGGGTTGAACCAACGCTGAACTAACTGAAAACGAACCGCAAAAGCCACTGCGAACTGACCGCATCACGCGGTTGGATTCGCAGTGGTTTTTTTGGACTGGTCAATCAGTCTGAAATTAACGTGACCGACTGACTTGCGATTAAAAGCGTCTAAACAACTTTGGCGCCCAGACTGTTTTTAAAGTGACGTAAGGCCCATTCGTGTCCATCCGCATCAAAACTAGCGACAGCGTCTTGATGAATCACGAGCTGATAGCCTAAATTGTAAGCATCGACGGCAGTGTGTAGCACGCAAATATCGGTGCAGACACCAACTAAGTGCAGCGTATCGACGTGGCGTTCGCGCAATCGTAAGTCCAAATCGGTCCCAGCAAACGAGCTATAACGGGTCTTGTCGAATTGCCAGACTTGATCATCGGCTTGATGCTTATCGAACCAAGTCTTCAAGGGGCCATACAGTTCACGACCCCAGGTGTTGCGAACGTTATGCGGTGGAAAGAGGCGACTTTCCGGATGGTACGGGTCGTTAGGCGTGTGGACGTCGGTTGGGAGCAACACCCAGTCACCATTGTTGGCCATTGTTTCAGCAAGTTGAACAATGGTCGGCGCGAGCGCCTGTCCCGGTTTGCCACAAGTTAAGGCCCTGTCGTCGGCCACAAAGTCGTTGGTATAATCAATAATGAGTAACGCTTGATTGGTTGCCATTTCACGATTACCTCCCTTAAGATGGCTTTACTCTAAACAACTTCACGGGGCCTGTCAATCATTAAGGGTGGGGGAGCAAACGCGTCATAAGTGAATTAATGTTGGTTAGATATTTACAGTAAGCAAGGCAGCGAGTTGGCTGGTCGCCAATATAATTTTATCGATAATTATATTGTCAATGGTTGGGGGGATTCGTTGGCGTGGTCGTAAACTGCTTAGGCTAAAGGGTGAGTGATACCGGTACGGGCAACAGCAGGCCACGAGCAAATCAACGGATTCCCGATTGCACGACTGTTAGCCACCCGATACAGATACCCCAACGCAGTGTAGATGCTCGACTACCGGTGAGAAATCAGTGTCGTAGATCAAAGTCACAATGTGTGTTTATCTGGCGAGTTGCGTTAAAATTAAAGAACAACTAAATCAAGGAGGATTTTTGGTGTGCAAACTGTTTTCTTAGTGCTACTCCTCGTCGCGGCTGTCGTCGTGGCAAATGCCGTCTATGCACGCTTTAATCAAGTCCCGGTCGCCTTTTTGCAAATTGGGGCCGGATTAATTTTGTCATTAATTCCGTTATATCAAGACTTCGAGCTGGAACCGGAAATATTCTTATTTGTGATTATTTCGATTCTCATGTTCAATGACGGGCAAAATACGAACGTCCGTAAGTTGAGTCACCAATTTGGGACGACCTTGTCGTTAGCGGTCGTGTTGGCAATCGTCACGATTTTCATTGTCGGGATACTGACGCACCAACTGATTCCAGAGTTTTCATTAGCACTGGCGTTAGCCTTGGGTGCAATTATTACGCCGACCGATGCCGTGGCCGTTTCATCGATTACGACTAAGGTGGCGATTCCTGATGAAGTCATGACGACGCTGGAAAATGAGTCGCTCTTTAACGATGCTTCCGGTATCGTGGCCTTTAATCTGGCGATTGCCGCCATTGTGACGGGCCAATTTTCCGTCTGGCACGGAATTACGAATTTTTTATACGTCTTTGTTGGTGGAATTATCGTTGGCTTGGTATTGGGATACGTCATCGTCGCCATCCGAATCATGTTGATCAATATGCGTGTGGACACGCCGTCGGTCATTGTGCCTTACACGTTACTGACACCATTTGTCGTCTACTTCTTAGCTGAATCTCTCGGCGTTTCTGGCATCTTGGCCGTGGTGGCGACTGGTTTGATTCATGGCGTGCAATCGGATCGGTTACGGCTGACGACTTCGCGACTTCAAATCGTGATGTCGACGACCTGGTCGATTGTCGCTAGTATTTTAAACGGAATCGTGTTCGTATTGTTAGGCGTGTCGCTGCCGAGCGTTATCAAACATTTACAACAGCGTGATACCGGGTCAGTGGCCGTATTAATCGGCTTAGGAGTTCTACTATATCTAGTGATGACCCTGGTGCGGTTCTTCTGGACACGGTTTGATTTGGCCCGTATTCGTGCTTGGGATACGCACGAAAAGACCCGTAATGCGTTTGTGATGGGGCTCAGTGGGGTGCACGGGACGATTACACTGGCGATGGCCTTCTCATTGCCACTAACACTCAACGGCAGTGCGTTTCCATACCGCAATGACATTATTTTCGTTGCCGCCGTCGTTATTTTGACCAGCCTGCTGGTACCGACGATCTTGTTACCGCTGACGCTACCGAAGCAAACCGTTAAAGTGACGGAAGAAGAGTTAGCATCAGCCAAAGCGGAGATGGTCACTCATGCGATTCAACTGATGCAGGCGCGCCACGGCAATAACGTCGGTACGGGTAAGGTGATTGAAATCCTATCTGGGCAGCGGACGCTGGATGGCCGGCCAAAACGGTCAGAATTGTCGCAGCTCTTCGATGCCACGTTTGATGTTGAACAGCAGACCATCAATCAAATGGTCGACCGCGATGAAATTACGCCTCAAGCGGCAGATAAATACATGCGTTTGGCGAGCCAGACGCGACTCCAGAATCAGCAAACCTTTTTCAAGCGGTTTAAATTATTTTTCCGGTTTGCAATGGTCAAATGGTCGCTAACCAAGAAGGCCCGGGCTCGCCGTAAAGCCTTCCGTCAGTACCATGCGCGCCATGGTCAAGAACGCTCAGAATTGATGTCGCGTCATCGCGAAATGTGGCAACAGATGCGTGCGATTGAACAACAGCCATATGATGCAGTGCTGGCCTATCTCTCAAAGACGATCACTGCCGAAAACCAGCAAGCTATCGGTATCGTCCGTCGAGCCTACGATGAACGGCACCGGCGCTTGTCAGGAGAACGGGACTTACAAGATGTTCAAAATGAATTATTAATTGAAGCCTTTCAGCTGGAATACAACTTTATTCAGAACCAGTTGGCCAATAAGACGTATAGCGCTGAACTGGGCAATCAGTTATATGAACAAATCTCAACTGACCAGTTAGTTTACTTACAATCGGTGAACACCGATTAATCACACTTAGTAACGTCAACGATAGGACCAACTGTGACGAGTATCATTGCGGGCGCGGCTCAGGTACAATCAAAGTATCCCAAGAGTCGCATTGACGCATTGCTATGTCAATCCGTCCGCCCCCAAACTGTAAGTTATGCATGACGTCTGGGAATAACGATGACCGCTTTAAGCCTGATGGTTTGAAGCGGTCATTTTTATGATGCGCATAATTTGATATCTTAGTCACGCATTGTACTCATTGATGTGGCATGAATCATGGTTGAAAGGTGCTGGTTGGATTCCTGTTCGTCAGCCAAAGATGCGTCCTAATCCGACTTCCGGGGCCGGCTGACAATGCTGGAACAGGGCGGACATCGATTTGAACTCACGCAGAAACCCACTGCGCAATTTCAAATACGAGTCTTCTTCTAGCCCGGGAAACCCACCCGGACAAGAAGAATTTCGCCCTTGAGCATTGTCAGCCGGCCCCTACAGTCGGGAAGCCGTTCGAATGGCGGATGAACGGCCACCTATCTGGGTACAATTGATCACTGAATATTAGGTGGCTGGTACTTCAGGAAAGCTCTTAATCAGTATCGATAATGACTTATGGCATTTAATTGCTGAGAAGATTAGCAAATATTATTCACTCAGCATGCCACCAACTTCAATAGCAACTGGTCTTGGATTTAGTCGATAAGATTATCTTCATTGAGAATTCAAGATTTTGCTATCTCAGATAACTAGGAAAAGTTCTGACAAGTTGTGTGGAGTCGCTGATTCGAAAAGCTAAAACCTGGTTAAGAACGTTTAGCAATTGTTAGAAACCAATCTGAAAGTTCAATATCAAAATTCCCGTGTACCAAGGAATCAAAGACTAATCCAATAAAAAGTTGGGTCCACACATGTCTGCCTTTCGAATACAACCCAGGCTGGAAGGTGTTTCTGACAATGCTCAGCGATGAAATTCCACTTAGCAAGCGTCCTTTGCTTGGTTAGTGGAAGACCAGTATTTAAGACGTGGGCTTTCGGCTTAAATCTGTGTCCATCGCGTTCCAGCGTTGTCAGAAATACCTGGAAGCCGGTGTAGGACGAACAACACGACAGGTTTACGCTAACTTGTTTTGTTTCCAGCGGTTCTCAGCTGGCTGCTTTTGAACTTGAGAACCAGCACCTTTCAACCATTTTTAATACCAAATCATAACTAGCGCAACGTGCGTAGTCGTACGGCATATTGTCGCTAGGTTGATGCTGGTATAATTTTAATCATAAAACTTGAACAAAATGCTTGTCTTAGAGTGGCTCTAAGGTGCTAATCTATGAACAGACTTATGAATTAGAAAGTGAGCGATAAACATGGAAACGCCTATTTTGGCAACAATTGATCAACCGGCAGACCTTAAAAAACGATCATTGCCGGAACTGACACAGCTAGCTGACGAGCTGCGACACGTGTTATTGAATAAAGTCAGTCAGACTGGAGGCCACGTGGGGCCAAACTTGGGCGTTGTTGAATTGACGATTGCCTTTCACACGATTTTTGATTCGCCCGTCGATAAAGTCGTCTGGGACGTTTCACATCAAGCCTATACGCACAAAATTTTGACTGGGCGTAAGCAAGCATGGTTAGATCCCGCCCACTATGACGATGTTAGTGGCTATACGGCACCTGAAGAAAGTCCGCACGACTATTTCAATATCGGTCACACTTCGACGTCAATCGCACTCGCGACTGGGATGGCGGTTGCACGTGATATTGAAGGTAAAACGGGTAACGTGATGGCCGTCATTGGTGATGGGTCCTTGTCCGGTGGCTTAGCGCTGGAAGGTCTGAACATTGCGGCGACCTTGAAGTCGAACCTGATTATTTTAGTCAATGATAACGGGATGGCGATTGCGGAGGACCATGGCGGTATTTATCAAAATCTACGGGAACTCCGTGAATCGAACGGGACGAGCAGCCATAACTTGTTTAAAGACTTCGGCCTGGACTATCGATACGTGGAAAACGGGAATGACTTGGAAACGATGCTAACAGCCTTTAAGGCGGTTAAGGATATCGACCACCCAATCGTTTTGCACGTTCACACCGAGAAGGGTCATGGCTATCAGCCCGCGATTGACAATAAAGAGGCCTTTCACTGGCATGTGCCGTTTGACTTGGCTAGTGGTGCAACCTTGCATCCAAATACCGGGGAGACTTATACGGATGTCATTCACGCGACCTTGGAAGATGAATTAGCCGCAGAGACGCCAATTACTGCGATTACGGCGGCTGTTCCAGGGACTTATGATTTGAAACGGTTTGGTCGTAAACATCCGCACCGTTACTTCGACGTTGGCATTGCTGAACAAGAATCGATTACGTTCGCTGCTGGTCAGGCGCAACAAGGGCTACGGCCAATCGTCTTTCATTCTGGCACGTTCCTCCAACGGGCATATGACCAGTTATCGCACGACCTAGGCATCAACAAATTGCCGGTCACGATTATGGTTGCCGGTGGTCGCATCAATGCGGGTGATCCGACCCATCAAGGTATTTTTGACGTTGCGATGTTGAGCAACATTCCGAACCTGACGTATTTGGCACCAACGACTAAGCAAGAATTGCGTGCGATGATGCACTGGGCGTTGCACCAAAATAACGGCCCGGTCGCAATTCGGGTCCCAAGTAATGACGTTCAGTCCGCACCACTGCAAGACTTTGACGCCTTGAAGATGCACACGGTACACACGGGTCGCCAAGTGGCCTTAATCGGTGTCGGCAGCATCTTCCCATTAGCCGCGACGGTTCAACAGCAATTAGCTGCGCACGATATTGATGCCACGTTGATTGATCCACGCGATATTTCGGACCCTGATACGGCCACTTTGGCGCAACTCAAGGCTGGACACCAACTCGTGGTGACGATTGAAGAAGCCAGTCTTAGTGGCGGTTTTGGTGAGAAAGTCAGCCGGTACTATGGTGACAGTGAGATGCGGGTCTTGAACTTCGGGGCCGCAAAACGGTTCAATGATCGGGAAACGACGACGGAATTGAAGCACGAATTTCAGTTGACGCCTGAACAAATCGTGACTGCCATCACAGCCCAATTGGCACAAAAGTAATTGAGCGGCGGTCGTCATATTTTTTAGCACCACTGCGTTAAAGCAATCGCTTAGCCGCAGCCAGACACCTGATGAAGGGCTTGGCTGCGGCTTTTTTGTTCGGCAAGGTGTCAGAAAAAACATTGGACAAAATGTCCAAAATCTTGGCGACCACGCTTAATTATTGAACGTTTTGACCGAAAGTCAGTCTTTAGCTTGGTTCCGGCAATTAAGTCGGTATAATGAAGCTATCAACCAATTTGGAGGAAGTCAACATGCTAACGATTGCTTATATTGGAAATGGGAAGAGTGCGAATCGCTACCACCTACCGTTTGCCTTGAAACTAAAGGATAAAATTAACGTTAAGACGATTTATTCACGCTCAGGACGACAAACGTGGCAACCGATTGCGGGGGTCCATTACACAACTGACCTGGATGATATTTATCAAGACCCGGCGATTGATTTAGTGGTCGTTTCAACGCCTAGCCATACCCATTACGCTGTAGCCAAGGATGTCTTGTTGCATGGGAAGAACGTACTGGTCGAAAAGCCGTTTACCGAAACGTCGGCGGAAGCTCAAGAATTGTTCGCGTTAGCCAAAGAGAAGCAGCTGTTCATTCAGTGCTATCAGAATCGCCGTTTTGACTCGGATTATCTCACGGCCCAAAAAGTGATTGAAAGTGGCGTACTGGGAGATTTACTGGAAGTCGAGATGCATTTTGACTACTTTCGACCGGAAGTTCCGACCAGTGTTAAAGAATTCTCGTTAGCTACGAGTTACTTATATGGCCACGCTTGTCATACTTTGGATCAAGTCATCGCCTATTTTGGGGAACCAGACGACGTGCACTTTGATGTTCGGCAGCTGTTGGGCGCAAACCGGATGAATGATTATTTTGATATCGATATGTATTATGGCGCGCTGAAAGTTTCCGTGAAGTCCAGCTACTTCCGTATCAAACCACGGCCAAGTTTCGTGTTGTATGGTAAGCAGGGGATGTTCGTGAAGGCGGATAAGGATCGGCAGGAATATGATTTAAAACACTTCTACATGCCAGACCATGCAGACTTCGGTATTGACCAACCGGAAAACTACGGGACGCTGACGTACGTTGACGACGCCGGTCGCTATCATGAAGAGAAGGTCGTCTCAGAGGTCGGTGATTACAGCCGCGTTTATGATGGTGTGTATGAGACGCTCGTTAACGGGGCCCCGAAGCTTGTGAAGGACGAGGAGACTCTGTTGCAAATCAAACTATTGGAACAAGGCATTCAACAGTGCCGCCGGTAATTATCATTAGACGAGGAGGAAGACACATGCGATTAGGAATTTTAGGAACTGGAAAAATTGTTCAAGAATTTTTGCCAATGGTCAAGACGATTCCGTCAATTGAACTCGCGGGCTTATTGTCGACGCCGCGGAGCGTTGAACGGGCGCACGACTTGCAGCAACAGTACCAGATTGCGACTGTTTATACGGATTATGCGACGTTATTGGCGGATGCGGCGATTGACACGGTGTACGTGGCGCTGCCGAATTCGCTACATTATCAGTATGCCAAACAAGCCTTATTGGCGGGTAAAAAAGTGATTTGCGAGAAGCCGTTTACCCTGGTGGCTGAGCAGTTGGCGGAGTTAAAAGACCTTGCTTTGAGCCGCGACTTAGTCCTGATCGAAGCCATCACCAACCAGTATCTGGAGAACTATCAAGCCATTCGGCGGGACCTACCGGATTTAGGAAAATTGAAGATTATTGAATGCAACTATTCGCAATATTCTTCACGCTATGACCAATTTAAGGCGGGGACCGTCTTACCAGCCTTTGATC
Organism: Lactiplantibacillus sp. B652; assembly: GCF_023806745.1. Lineage (NCBI taxonomy): Bacteria > Bacillati > Bacillota > Bacilli > Lactobacillales > Lactobacillaceae > Lactiplantibacillus > Lactiplantibacillus sp. B652. Next base: position 197,319 of record NZ_JAMSKY010000004.1, read on the forward strand.
CCAAACTGGGTGGCGGGGCGCTGATGGATTTGAATATCTACAACATCCACTTTGTTGTTGGTCTGTTAGGCGCGCCGACCCATGTGCAATATCTGGCAAACGTTGAGCGAAATATCGATACATCGGGCATCTTGGTGCTGACTTATCCAGACGTCAAAGTCGTCTGCATCGGTGCCAAGGATTGTACCTCACCAGTGCGGTCAACGATTCAAGGGACTGATGGGTCAATCGTTTTGAACGGTCCAACCAATACCGTCGAAAGCTTTACAAAAGTTGCGCATGACGGGACGGCGACTGATTATGCGGGCAATCAAGCGGCACACCGGATGCATGCTGAATTTGTCGCGTTTGAACGGATCGTTGCCGAGCACGATATGGCAACGGTCAAGCAGCAATTGGCTCATTCAGAAACCGTCATGGCTGTGGTCGACCAGGCGGTGGCGAGTGCGGGATTGAAACTGGGCTAGGTTTAATTATCAACAAGTCATCAATGATTAGGTGTTCATGTGCGTCAGTGATTTGGCGTGGTGGGCACCTTTTTGTGTCGGCACTTAGCAAGTATGAAGCCCAAGTTGACTGACAAATGGTACGACGGCCAGGCCTCGCACGCTTCCAGACTAGGAGTGACTTAATTGCGGATTGCGGACCAACTAGACCCGATGGCGACCGGCAACTCGATAATCTAGCAGGGGATGTCGCATCAGTTGGCATGACCTCTGTTGCTGCGGGGTGCCGCCGTTGCGTTGGTTTTAATTATCGATACCGCCTCCCAATAGCAACCTCACCGCATTAGCGCTCCTTGGTCGTCAGCGGGCCAGCTTGCAGCAGTTGTTGCTTGGCCTGTAAGTTTTGCAAGTTGGCGTGGAAATCTTGCGCGTACATCGTGGCAAAGAGGCTATCGAGGACGTATTCGAAGGCCGCTTGTGAGGCAAAGGTGCCGATCTTAGCAAAATTATATTCGCTTTGCACGGTCAGCAATTGCGTCGTTGCTTGCGCCAACAGCGGCGATTGCGGATTGCCTGTCAGCACGAGTAATGGAATTTGATGGTCGGCGAAGTACGCGGCAAATTGCTGGTGCACACTGGTTGTGCCGGCATATGAGATGATGAAGGCACAGTCTTCTGTCGTCAAATTAGCGGCGTTCCAAGCCTCATCTGCATACTCGTCGGCAATAATCGCAAAGCGGTTGATTTTAACGAGTTTGTTTTGAAAGCTCCGTGCGCGTAATTGGGAATCACCCTGGGCAAAAATGAAAATTCGGTTCGCTTGCATCAGCAAGTTCGCGGCTTGGGCGAGCTGTGCCGCATCTAGTTGCTGCTGCGCGGTTTGGATGGCGTTGATGGTCAACGTCGCCATCTTGGCGCTGATGGTTTGTACAGAATCGTTATCCGAAAAAGGAAAGTTGGCATCCACGGTAGTCGATTGGTGTTGCTGTGTGGCAATTTCAGCTGTCAACGCCTGCTGAAAATCGCGAAAGCCATGGTAGCCCAGCTTCTGGGTCAGACGGACGATCGTTGAATGCGAGGTGTACGTTTTGGCGGCCAGGTCTTTGATTCGCAACGTGGGCATCTGATTCAAATGAGCTAAGATGTAGGCGCTGATGCGTTTTTCAGTACTTGTGAAGTCGGTCGGGTGTTGTAAGCTGATTAAAATTGACATGTCATGATTTCCTCCAATCATTAATATCATACGAGTAATTCCCCAAAATTGCGATTATTATCAGAAAATTGAAAATAAACGGCTTGACCTGGTACCGGTTTCATAAATTATGGTAATTATATGAAACATCGTGGTATCATCAAGTTAGAGAGGAAGTTCTGTGATGACGAATATTCATGATATTGCCCGATTGTCAGGCTATTCCGTTTCAACTGTCTCACGGGTGATCAACCACCAAAAGTACGTGGCAGACGATAAGCGGGCGAAAGTCGAAGCGATTATGCAGGAACTCGATTACGTGCCCAACCGGGTCGCACGGGATTTGAGCCGGGGCCAGACCAAAACCATTGGCGTGGTCCTACCGTACGCCAATCATCCGTACTTTGCCCGGATCGTGGACGGCATCGTGGGGGCGGGGTTTGCTGCCGGTTACAAGATTACGCTACTGCCCACTAACTATGACCGGACGATTGAACGACACTACTTGGAAGAACTTCGAAGCAAAGCCTATGATGCGTTAATTTTTACCTCACGTAGTAGTTCGTTAGAAACGCTCGAAAATTATCGCAAATACGGTCAAATCGTGTGTTGTGAAGATCCTGGCGACGACCGTGAACTGGCGGCGGCGTATACTGACCGGATGGCGTCGTACGTGACGGCCTTAAAATGGGCCAAACAGCGCGGTTATGAGACGATGGGCGTTATTTTAAGTCGCAACAACGTCATCAGTGCCAGCACGCGGGTAACCAAACGGGCGTATCAGCAGGTCTATGGGCCGTTGGATGACGCCCACCTGTTTATCGGTGCGGCGACCTATGAGGATGGCTACCGGGCTGGCGAGTATTTTGCGGCGCAGTCACCACAAGTGGCGGCGGTCTTTGCGAATGGCGACGACATTGGAGCGGGCGTTTATCAATACTTTATTGATCACCAGTTGCCCCCAATGCCGATCATTGGTCAGGAGAACCTATTGACGAGTCGATTGCTGAAGTTTTCGACGATCGATCACCATCTGGAATCGTTGGGCCAGTCTGCATTTCGACTAGCGATGGGCAAGACCCGGACGCATGAATTAATAAAATCAGAGTTTATTGAGCGATAATTTGGAGGCACTTAATATGGTAGCGAGATTAGCCGTTTTTGATATTGATGATACACTATTAGCAAGTAATAAGACCCTTTTGCCGAGTACCGTGGCCAGTATTCAGGCACTCAAGGACCAACAGATCCATGTCGCGATTGCGACTGGTCGTAATTTGGCGATGGCTCGTCCCGTGATTGAAGCGTTGGCGCTACGAGACTATGTGCTCTGTAACGGGTCGGCCGCCTTCGCGGATGGTAAACAAGTTCATCAGCACACCTTGTCCAAAGCTAACCTGGGCAAGCTGATTACGGCTGCTGACCAACAACAAATCGATATTGTGGTCGAGTCATTGGATGGATTGCATATCCACACTCATCCGTCACAACAAACGCGGGATGTTTTGGAGACATTTCGGGCACCGCAACTCGACTACGCCCCGGATTACTATCAAGCGCATGACGTCTATCAGGCGATGATGTTTTATCCGGATGCCCAGAACCGGTTGTTACCACATCCAGATGAATTTTCGTTTGTTCGTTTCCATGAACGGGGCGTCGATATTATCCCTAAAGCCGGTTCGAAGGCCCAGGGGATTGCCAAACTGGCAGCGGCGTTGAATGTCGACAACGCCAACGTGGCGGCGTTTGGCGATAATGAAAATGACCGTGAAATGCTTCAAAGCGTGGGCATCGGTGTCGCGATGGGCAATGCTAAACCTGAAATCAAGGCCTTAGCGGACATCACGACCACGGATTGTGACCATGACGGCATCGCCAATGGTTTGAAAAAAATCGGTTGGATCGCCTGAACGTCGCAAGCAATAACGGATTGCCTTAAAGCATGCATGGCGTTGTATTCGTCATGTTTGATGAGCACAACGCTCAGGTACATCTCACCAAAATAATGACAAAACCGGCGACCTAATTCAGGTCGCCGGTTTTTAGACTGCAATGGAAAGTAGAGGTTTGCCGTACAGTCAAACTAGAATTGTTGCGCCTAAGATTACCGGTCCTGCAGCATTTTTTTGATTGCTGCTACGGAGCGGGCGACTTGTTCCGGGTCTGCGGGGCGCTCGTCAGAATTGAATGGCCCAGTCGAGTCAGTCCGAGTCGAAGGTGCTGAAACGGACTTGGCAGTTGCACTCGGCTTAGTTTGAGTGTTTGTTGTTGCCGACTTGGATGCCGACTTGGCTTGACGGGCACTCGTTTTCGCGCCAGTCGAAGCTTGTGCGGGTTGACCGGCGTGCATCTGGTCCATCGTTTGGTTTAATAAATGGTCGACGAAGACGTTGCCTTGGTTGGTCGCATGGCCCTTGGTCCACCGGTAGTGAAGGTCAGTGAACTTGGGGAGTAGGCGGTCAACGGCTTGCCATAATTCGGCGTTGACTAGCGGGCCATTACTTCGTTTCCAGCCACGGCGTTTCCAACCAGATAGCCAACCCTTAGTGACCGCATTTAAGACGTACTGTGAATCGAGCACGAATAAAATCGTCGTGTTGGTTTGTTCTAATTTTTCGAGCTGTTCGAGTGCCCGCAAAAAGGCCATGATTTCCATACGATTATTGGTCGCGCCCCATTCACCGGCTGAATCGGTGACGAGTTGATCCGGCAATTCGATTCGGTACGCCCACGCGGCCTTGTCATCATGATGGACGTGTTGGCCGGCAACGTTACCGGTATTCCGAGAGCCACCATCGGTATAAACGGTGATGGCGGCGTCCACGGGTGCGGGTGCTGGATGTGTTGATGATTTAGAACGGCTAGACTGACGTGTTGATTTGGCGCTAGTTTGACCACTCATAAACGCTTCCGCTTCGGCGGCCGTTGGAAAACTCTTGTACTGTGCTTGTGAGTAACCGTTGACTTGTGCTTGCGTTTCAGCCCAGGTCCGGTAAATGCCAGGATGACGGCCTTTGCGAACAGCATAATATTTTTGTGCCACGAGGATTCCTACTTTCTGAAAGGTGGCTGCGATTGCGAACGATGCAATCAAGCATTGACACCCAGGATAATGCCCTAAATTATACCATATTTGGCTGGTGAAATTGATTAGTAGACTGCCATGGTAGCGGTTCTGATGAAATATGAAGCACAGTGGGTGGCCGGTCAAAACAGCTGTCCCGTGGATGATGGTTGGATAATGAACTATCTCGCATTTCCTCTGGACATTGGTTTAGGGAGTGCTCAAACTGATGCTGTGCAATTTTGCAGCATCATCCCGTTGCTGGTGATTCGCTAGTTTGACTATCTTCAAGACGCTAACGCGCAAGGTCAATTCTGATGCGTATTGACATGTTATCAAGACGCTGTCAAAATATGGCATGCAAGTGAATCATTTACTTGACTGTCATTGCCAACAATGTTGGTGCGGGGGACAGACTTAAAAAGGAAGTTAGGTGAAGCACAATGTTTGGACGACATCATGTGACTTTGGATGAGGAAGAACTGTTAAGTAATATATACGATTTTGTACTGGACGAATCGATTACTGAACGTGAGCGCAGAATTGGATTGCTGGCTAAGGCTGATTTGGAGGCCAAGCGTTATCCAGTCGCCGTTTTGAATAAAATAGTCGTCAGTTTTCGGATGGAAGCGTTGAACAAGAAGGGGTTGTCACCAGTGGCGTCTAAGTTCTATGACCAGATCGAGCCGCTATTAGTGGCGGTGAAACCCTTTGGTACCAATATCGGATTTGTCGGGATGCACTGTAGTTATTTAGACGACTAACAATTGAATAATGGCTAGGAAAACTAACTGGTGAAAGCTGTGACGGCTTAGTGGGTATATTCGGACTGAATCGTCGCAGCTTTTTTGTGCCTTTGATGGCATGATGATGCAATATCATGACAGGGGAATGCAGTGGTTGATGGGGTGGTGCCCGCCGTATGTAAAGCTTTCGGACGTGTGAACATATGAAATATTAATTCCCCGGCGTAAAATAAGTGAAATAAATATTGAATCTTTTCTGATCATTTGTTTGTAAAAATAGTTGTGTAACTATATAATTAAGTAAATAAAAACATTGGATTTATGATACGCGTGACAAATGTAGGCTTGATACAGAAAGGACGACATTAATGCGATTCTATCTCTTTACCCAGGGTGAGCAACAAGCCCTGATTGCGGCTAACAATGAATGGTTGGCACGCAAGCGGGCGGTACAAGAATGTGGCCTGAACGCTACAACACCAGCCGTTGAAGTTGAAGAAGCAGAAGTGTTTGATCGCTTCCGACCCATTTTTTTTGATGTGCTGGGTGATAAGAGTGCTTCTGCCGCTCAGATGGCTCGGGCAGTCTTTTCAACGCCTGGTGTGATTTTGACCAATATTCCAAACGTGTGAACGAATGAAAGACGGTGTTGGCAGGGAGCTGATGCCGTTTTTATTTCAAAAGGTGAGTGACACGCGCAACGCGACCAACCAGTAGAATCCTGACGACTAACGATCACGACGATTACTGAAAGCCTTTATTTTTCAGCAAAAATCGTGGCGAACGATGGCTTATTTTTAAAAATTACGACATAATTATCTTGTAGGTGAATTAGCGCTTAGAAAAATAATTATTATTTGACGGTTGAGTATTCTCAGTCGCCAACAAAATCGTAAACGAGGGAGTCAAAGCATGGCAGATCATCGCGGAATCAAAACAGAAGATGTAGATGGGCAGTTGCGAAGCCTATCCTATCTGGCGGATAAATACGAAATCGATCAAATCAGACTAACGACACGTTACAAAAATGGCGAGCGTGGGAAACGACTGGTGCGGCCGGTGCATTATACGAAAGGCCTGCAAATGATTGATATTGATGGGCAAAAGATGAATTTTATTCAGGTTGCCAAGAAGTTCGGCTTAAACCAGCAGACGGTCCTCAGTCGCTATAAACGGGGCGTTCGCTATCCAGACATTGTGCTACCAGTCGATGAATTTAAACGTAAGATGAAACGTGATGGTCCTCAAGATATTCAAACCGTGATTGATGGCCACGAGATGACGTTAGGCGAGGCTTCCGCTGAATACCAGGTCAAACCAAGTACGGTGATCAATCGCTATAAACGGGGGATTCGCGGCCCTGAATTAGTCCAAACGGTCAAACGGGTCACTTCCGGGCCAATCGTTTTGGAAGACGGTCAGACCCTGTCAGAACTGGCCGCAAAGACGAGAATTGACTATATGACGCTCTGGCAACGTTATCAAGCCGGCAAACGGGGCGCTGAGTTAAGTGTTCAACCGAAGCGCAAACGGTTTATGGTTGATTATCAGGGTCGGACGTGGACGCTGTTAGAATTATCGCGCGCGTTTCACGTGCCGGTGGGGACGTTACGAAATCGCGTCAAACAAGGTGAGTCCGGTGATAACTTAGTTCGGCCACCCTATTCACCAAAGAAATAGCTGAACGACTCACAAGTGTCACTGATTTTGGGCTTTTGGCAGCTGTTGCCAAAGTGAGTTAATCATTTGGCGTTTTTTAGCAATCGCTGATTTTAAACCGTTGGTGATCATTAAGATGTTAATATCCAGATAAAAACAGTGCCGGCAAACTGAATTTCAGTCTACCGGCACTGTTCGCGTTTATTAATAAATTTGTATTGAATTATTCCAGTTTTACAGCAAGCCTAGTGTTGTTTGAACAGCGTCGTTAAGTAGTCCATGAAGGTCTTCAAATAACGATCTTTATCGACAGTTAAGGCGACGGTCACATTCGTTGGGTCGTTCAAACGGGCAGGGTCGCCAATCGTCCGACCGTAGTCTTCACCGCTGGCTTGGACGTACATATTCAAGTCAAGTGTCGTGACGAAACTTGGGTCGAGTGAAACGCCGACTGCTAGTGGGTCGTGCAATGCGCAACCGTGCAAATCTGGACTGGTGATGTCGTAGGCGGCGATGTAGTAGTCAACGATGTCCGCGAATTTTTCGCCGGCCGTCGTCTTCAAGTCGCGCCATTGTTGGGTTTCAGTCTTGGTCAATAACGTCCGTAACGTGACGTCTAGGCCGACCATCGTTAACGGCATGTTGCTAGTGAAGACGGCATTAGCGGCTTCGGCATCTTGGTTGATGTTGGCTTCAGCGTAGTGGCTGACGTTACCAGGAACCGTGAGTGCGCCACCCATCAAGGTCACGTTGCCAATTGTGCTGGCGATGTCTGGGGCTTTTTCGAGTGCTTCGGCCAGGTTGGTCAGTGGACCAGTTGGCACAAGGGTCAAATCAGCGCCATATTGGTGAACGGCGTCAATCAAGAAATCAACGCCAGATTGTTTTTCAACGGCACGTTTTGGTGCGGGTAGTTCGACGTCACCGATCCCGTTCATCCCGTGGATTTGTTGTGAAATCGGCATGACATCAAAGTGCTCGGTCGTACTGGAGTGAGGTTCGCCTAAGAAGACGGGCACATCGGTTGCACCTAGTAATTCCAAGATTTGTAAACTATTAGTGGCGGCTTGGTCGACCAGGCAGTTCCCGTATGAACTAATAATCCCAATCAAATCAACGTCGGGCGCACCGACCGCATAAGCAATTGCCATTGCGTCGTCAATCCCAGTGTCCAAGTCTAAAATCATTTTGCGTTTTGCCATGAAAAACATCCTCCCTAGTTAGGTCTGAAGCGCTGTAATGCTATGATTTAATTGTAAACGTTTCAGTGGACGCTGACAACGGCTAGCGGCGAATTAAATATTGATTAGATCATAAAATGTTCGGGATTCGTTTGGTAAAACGCTTACTGGCACAAATTCCCTGACTGACTTATACTGAAAGTCAAGGAAGGTGAAGCTAATGACCACTCAAAGTCCATTAGAAACAGTAATTAACGCCCGTCATTCTGTTCGTAAATATGACGGCCAAACTAAAATTGAACCCGAAGAAATGAATCAGATGTTACAGACTGCATTTCTGGCACCGACTGCCTTGAATCAGCAGCCGATTCGCGCACTGGTCATCACGGATGCGCAACTCCGCGAACAGTTATGTGCAGCCACTGGGAATACCAGTCAATTGACCACATCTAGTGCGGTCGTGTTATTCGTATTGGATCGCGAAAATCAGCATCAAACGCCCGCGTTTCAACCGGGACAAGGGGACGCACCAGCTCAACATTCAGATACGATTGGGGCCTTAGATACCGGGTTGATCGCGATGCAATTCATGCTGGTCGCCAAGGACCATGGCTACGATACCAATCCGATGACTGGTTTTGATGCCGCCGGGTTCACTAAGATTTTGAACTTAGATGCCCAGCGCTATCAGCCGCTATTGCTGGTGTCAATTGGCAAGGCGGCCGTTGCGGGTAAAATGGCAGACCATCAACCATTGTCGACATTAGTAGATTACCGCTAAACGGGGAGGCGGATGCGACGTGAATTTTGAAAAGCATTATCGCTATACCGGTAAGCAGAAGCTCGGATTGACCAAATTAGCGACGACGGTCGACCCGGAGTTTGAAGACGAAAAGGTGATTAAGAATCAGATTGCCAAAAATATCAAGCAACTGACCGAGCTGCAGGGTAAATTGTATGCCCAAGACCGGTTCGGTGTCCTGATTATTTTTCAAGCGATGGATGCTGCGGGCAAGGATAGTATGATTCGCCACATCATGAGTGGGGTTAATCCGCAGGGCTGTGAAGTCACGTCATTCAAGCAGCCAACGAGTAAAGAAATCGCGCATGACTACTTGTGGCGGATTCACGAGCGGGTACCCAAGCGCGGGATGATTGGAATTTTTAACCGGTCGTATTATGAAGACGTGCTGGTGAGCCGTGTTCATCCTGAGATTATCGTCAACGAACATATCGGTGAAATTGCCCATAAAAAGCAAGTCGACGACGCGTTTTTTGAACGGCGTTTCGGCGATTTACGGTATTTTGAAGATTATCTCCAACATAACGGTTACTTAGTTTTGAAGTTCTTCTTACACATGTCGAAAGCGGAACAAAAGCAGCGGTTTATTCGCCGCATCGAGATTCCAAGTCATAATTGGAAGTTCTCCGCCGCCGATATTCAAGAACGGCAGTATTGGGATGACTATCAGCAAGCTTATGATGACGCGATTACGCAGACGGCGACCAAGGAGACCCCGTGGTACGTCATTCCGTCAGACAGCAAGTGGTATTCACGGCTGTGCGTGTCTGAAATCATTAATCAGCGACTGGCTGAATTACCATTAGCCTATCCGTCATTGGATAAGTCCGCTCAGGCGCAGTTAAAGACTGCCTTGGAGCAACTAGACCGCGAAACGGATTAATGCTTGCCATCAACGCCGTATTGAGTTGTACCTTGCCGCTCACGTTAAATCGACTGAGCGCCTATCGCGATGAATAAACAACACAAAAACGGGCCGTTCAAGCCATCTCAGCATTAACTGAGATTGGGCTTGGACGGCTCGTTTTAGAACTCAAACAAATGAGTTAGGAGCGATGATGTGGTTGACGACGAAGCAAAACGTAACTAAGAACGACTAACAGGATGACCATCCCAAGTAAGATTAACCACGAGCTGGAACGTTCATTAGTCTGTGGCAAGTGCCGCGCCGTGGTGGAACCAGCGAATGCCGCTGCGGCAGTGGCTGGTAAAGTGCCGGCCGATTGTGTCGTTGTCAGTGGTACATTCGTGGACGATGCTAGCGGTGAACGGTAGAACGGTGCGCTAGCAAGGGCACTTGGTCCAGTAGCGGAATTGCTGCCAGCACCGCCATTGTCGACGGCTGGTTGCCCAGAGACGGCAGGTGTATTGGCTGCACCAGCGCCTGGCTGACTTGGCTTAGAAACGTTTGGTGTCGTCACGCTCGGCTTCGACGGCGTTTCCCCGTTAGGCCGTTCTGGCGTGGTGACGCTAGGCTTTTCGGGCTGAGTGACACCTGGCTTTTCCGGTTCAGTCACGCCAGGTTTTTCCGGCGTAGAAGTGCCCGGCTTTTCAGGTTCCGTGACACCAGGTTCTTCTGGAGTTGAAGTGCCCGGTTTCTCAGGTTCCGTGACACCAGGTTCTTCCGGCGTAGAAGTGCCCGGCTTTTCAGGTTCCGTGACACCAGGTTCTTCTGGAGTTGAAGTGCCCGGTTTCTCAGGTTCAGTCACACCAGGCTCTTCTGGGGTGGAAGTCCCAGGCTTTTCAGGTTCCGTGACACCAGGTTCTTCCGGCGTAGAAGTGCCAGGCTTTTCAGGTTCCGTGACACCAGGTTCTTCCGGCGTAGAAGTGCCCGGCTTTTCAGGTTCAGTGACGCCCGGTTCTTCAGGAGTAGAGGTCCCAGGTTTTTCAGGTTCCGTGACACCAGGTTCTTCCGGCGATTCATTCTCGTCTGGATTATTTGGCTCGGTCACCCCAGGATTCTCCGGCACATCGACCTTAGGCTTGTCGATACTCGAATCAGCTGAGCCACGGTTCCCATTTTTATCCGTGTATTCAATATCGTTCGTAAAGACAGCGGTTTCAGATTTCGGATCGATTTGGGTCTTGTAGGTCAGCGTCAGCTCAGTCACATAGTTACCACTGGCGTTAAACGTGACCTGATTACCGTTTGTCGTTGCGGTGACTGGAATTGCATTACCAGTTGCATCGTGTAGCACAGCGCTACCCGCGACAAACGTTTGGTCAGGTCCTAAGGTGTCAACGAAGCTGGGATCGGCCAGTTCGTTCTCATTTGGTAAGACGTGGACGGTCCAAATGATATGGTATGGATCGGCTGGGTCTTCCCAGGCTGCAGTTTTATCTAACAAAATTGGCGATAAGTTTCCGGGATGTTCTGGGACAGTCCCTTTAACATCCAGTTGAACGTATCCGGAGCGGTTGACCGTTGCGTATTGGTAGATCTTATTGAAAGTGACGACCCCGGTATGGGAGCCGGCCGCGATGAAGAAATTACCACTAGAGCCCGCAATGGTCCCGGTCATTGGAAACGAGTCATCGGCTGGAATCGTGACGTTGGCTGGAACTTGGAACGTCATGGTATCGCCGGCCGTAATCTTAACATTGTCTGGAATGCGCCATTTATAATTGACGGTATAATCTGCGTCTGCCGGCAATTGCGCATCATGTGAGATGATATTGCCTTTGCTATCTTTGATGACTGCACTATTCACATCATTACCAGTTGCTTCAATCACTTCTCGCGCTTGACTGACCAATGGGGGACTAAACATCAATAAGAAGAGTCCCGTTAGAGCTAATAACAACCATTGCCACCTTTTGCGCATGGTAAACACCCCCTGCTATTAAATTACCCATAGTTTACCACTGTTGTACAATTTAATAGTACGCTTAGGTGTTGTTCGTCGAGTTTACTAACCATCATGACTAAACCGGCTTGATTGCCCGTGGATAGCGGTAAATCAAGCCGGTCTAGACTAGGACTGTTTGGTAGGTTATCAATTGATGACGCCATATAGGAACTGGATGAGGCGCAAGTCAACTTGCGGGTTGATATGCAACATCGAGTGTTCGGCGGTTAGTGGACTGCCGTGAATGATGGTCGTTTGTGGGTGCCAGCCGGCTGCGCGAAGTTGCTGACTGAATTTTAAAACATCATCCAGTTTGACGCCGCCATCGCCAGTTGTCTGCCAGATTTGACCGCCGATGTTCAGGACTGGAAAACGGGTCGGCAGTTGTTGTATTGTTTTGCGAGTCACTCCCGGATAAGTCGAGCCAATCGTGACAAACTTGTTGATCTTGGCGGGGTGGTCAATGTTCGCTGTCAGGTAGTCAAAAATAATGTTGCCGCCAGACGAGTGGCCGACCGCATTGTAGCGGGTGACGTGATAGCGTTTAGCCAAAACCGCAATGACGGTCGCAAACTGGCGGGCTTGTCGTTTCGCATGGTGGTTATCCGCGAAAATCACTTGAATCGTAGGATTAGCTTTCAGTGGGGCAAACTGCTGCACGCTAACGTGTCCAGATTGACTGACATGGACGATCAGACCTTTAGTCATCAGGTGTGCCGCGGTCAAACGGTGGACAAAGCCCGCCGTCGAAAAGGCCCGAGCATAATCGCCGCCCACGAAAATCGTTGGAATCGATGTTTGATTGACCTGGACTTTTTTTAGTGGCATGAGTCGGTGTTGCCAATAAGTTCCTAAGCAGACGATTAGAGTCGCGCTGATGACCGCCATAATTTTAATGATTTTGTTGTGCCGCATGTTTCCCACCTTGCTTTCAGCTTCTATTATAGTCTGTCTGCTTTGACTATGCGGATAAAGTTGAATCAGTGCGTGAATGAAGATGACGCAACTTGTACCGGCATCTGTTAGCAAGCTTCTACGCACCAGTAGCGTTGGGCGGGGGAGTATAATAAAACTTTGTGCAACACCGCAACCTAAGCCAATATGGAGATGGATTGGGGGCATGCACCTCGCCAAAACGTTTTCCGCGTCATACTAGCAATCTGAGCCTAATTTAAGACAAATCGACAAATTTGGTTTTGCAAACCCTCCCAGAATCCACTAGAATTAGAAGCAACAAATCTACATACAAGAGAGCTGGGAAACGATGAGTTCAGATTACGATTTAACAATTATTGGTGGCGGCCCCGTTGGAATGTTTGCGGCTTTTTATGCCGGCATGCGGAACGCCCGCGTCCAATTATTAGAAAGTCTGCCCGAATTAGGTGGACAGGTTCAGGCACTCTATCCTGAAAAAATGATTCATGATGTTGCCGGCTATCCGGCAATTAAGGGGCGTGAGTTGGTCGCTCAATTGGCTAAACAACTGGACCAATTTCCAATTGATGTTCGGTTGGCTTGCCCGGTAACGGATGTGACGGGTGCCATGGGGGACTTTACGGTGACGACCGCAAATGGTGAACAGTCACATACCAAAGCAATTATTGTTGCCACTGGGAGTGGGGCGTTCGAACCCCGTCGATTGGCGGTTGATAACGCGGCGACGTTTGAAAATAAGCAATTATTCTACCACATTCCAAGTGTCGACCAGTTCAAGGACCAGACTGTTTTAGTTGCCGGGGGTGGCGATTCGGCCATTGATATGGCATTGATGTTGGAACCAGTTGCCAAGCAAGTCTACATCATGCATCGCCGCGACCGTTTTCGCGGAATGGAACATAACGTCGACCTATTGAAGGCCTCGTCTGTTCAAATCAAGACGCCATTTCTCATCAAACAGCTGGCGGAACTCGACAACGGGCAATTGCAATTGACGATGAAGGAAGTTCGCGGTACGGCTGAAGAGACGTTAGCAGTCGATGATTTGATCGTCAACTATGGCTTTATTGCGGACAACAAGGTGATTCGCAACTGGCACGTCACGCCAACGATGGCTCACCGGCTGATTACGGTCGACACTGAAATGAAGACGGATATTCCGGGCATTGCGGCGATTGGTGACACGGTCACTTATCCGGGCAAACTTGGCTTGATTGCAAGTGGCTTCGGTGAAGCACCGAACGCAGTCAATCAACTGATGATGACGTTATACCCGGAACGGCGCAGCCCACTGCACAGTACGACGTTGTTTGAAAAAATGTAATTAATCAACGCTTGAGAAGTGAAATAGCGGCAATCGATAATCAATTTAATGATTACCGATTGCCGCTATTTATATGCTTTAATGAAGATGCAATTGGACAAAAGTGTTCAGCCAGCTTTTGACAGAAAGTAGGCGTCTACGCTCATTTAGCATGAATGATGATTGAAACGTGATAGTTCTTAAGTTCAAAAGCTGCCAGCTGAGACCCGCTGGAAACAGTGCGGATTTGGGTAAAACTGCTGTTGTGGCGACGCCCTATACCGGCTTACAGGCATTTCTGACAACGCTGGAACGTGGTGGACACAGATTTAAGCCGACAAACCACGTCTTAAATACTGGTCTTTCACTAACCAAGCACAAAACGCTTGCTAAGTGAAATTTCACCACTTAGCATTGTCAGAAACGCCTTCCAGCCTGGATGGTATTCGAAAGGCAGACATGTGCGGACTCAACTTTTATTGAACTGGTCGTTGGGTCTTAGTAAGCAACTAGTTTAATAGTCATCTGTAAGACTGGTTGCGATAATTTATGACCATCTTCAATGCTACGAGTCATCAGCTTCACTGAAGCTTGTCGGAACCTTTTAGCCAACTGAAATAGTGAGGCCTTTAATTCCATAGACAATATGATTCTGTTGGTTAATTTTAAAGATGGCTACCATTGAAATCAGTCGATAGTGTGCAGACCACATCAGTATTAAATTGCTGAGTATAAACTCAAATACTAATATGGTGGCCTGAAGGACCTGTCACCAAATATCCAGTGGTCAATTGTACCGAGATAGGTGGCCGTTCATCTGCCATTCGAGCGGGTTCCCGACTGTCCGGACTGCCGGACAATGCTCAGTAGCCGAATTATTCTTAGTCGGAAGTGGTCTTCTTCCGGCTTAGAATAAGACTCGTATTTGAAATTGCGCAGTGATTTTTTGCGTGAGTTCAAATCGACGTCGGCTTACGTTCCAGCAATTGTCAGCCGCCCCGGAAGTCGGACTAAGACGATCATCGGCAGACGAACAGTAAGCCGAACAATTGGCATGATTCAATCATCATTCATGCTAAATCATAACGAGCGCAATTGTGTACTGTTGTGATGTCCAACTGATGACCGAACTTATTCATTACTAGTCAAGCTCAACTCATTCATGAAGGTCAAGAGTAGTTTCGCGTAGCTCGGATGGTCGGTATTACTCTTGGCTTCCTGCTGCATTTCTTTCAGGTTGTCGGTGATGATCCCCGTTACGCCCATGAACATCATCCGGTCCATTTGGTCAGTATCGTCGATATCCCAGGCGTAGACCGTCTTGTGATTGCGGTCGGCTTTATCGACGAACTGGTCGTTGAGCGTGGTGACTTCCATGGTGTATCCGTTGGCGTCCGTATGCGGGAAGGTCAAGTTATACGGCAAGATGTAACTGACAAACTGTTGTGAGTCGAGTCGCTTCAAGTCGCGCATAACTTTGTAGCTCAGCGTGTGCACTTGGTCGTGATGTGCCAGCAATGTTGCCCCATATCGTTTGATGAACCGTTTGGTATCAGCAGACGTGTAAGCGGAACTGGTCTTGATTTCGACTAATAATTTCTGATGGTGTTGTCGGGCGGCCTTCAGGTAAGCATCGAAACTTGGAATTTTGGC
Source organism: Lactiplantibacillus sp. B652 (assembly GCF_023806745.1). Classification (NCBI taxonomy): domain Bacteria; kingdom Bacillati; phylum Bacillota; class Bacilli; order Lactobacillales; family Lactobacillaceae; genus Lactiplantibacillus; species Lactiplantibacillus sp. B652. The sequence goes on from NZ_JAMSKY010000004.1 coordinate 213,153, forward strand.
TTGATGTCCATTTTCACGCACCGTGATTTTTTCGAGCTGTTTCAGGGTCAATTGGCTCGGTTTCTTGTTGATACCAGCTAGTGCTTTCAGGGTCGGATCATGCATGACGACAAACTGGTGATCCTTGGTGACTTGAATATCCATCTCAACGTAATCAGGATGTTCCTTACTAGTCTTGATGAGCGCCGGAATCGTGTTCTGCACGCCATTGCCATCATCGACCCCACGGTGAGAAATGATGATGGGTTTGGTGATGACTAATCCGTTTAAATAAACGAGGTTGACCGCGACTAATAGACTAGTCGCCAGTAGAATTCCAATCGCCACGCTGGCTCGGGTCCACCGTTTTAGGCGCGGTGCTTCGTTAAAGTGTTGCGGTGCTTGGCGAAGTAGGGTGAAATCTTGGCGATAACAAACGATGATCAGCATCATGAAAACGGCGGTCGTGTAGCAAATAATGACTTCTGTGATGGCTTCCATAATGAACAAGTTGACCGTCGCAGCGGCCATCGCAATCCCAGTCTTATCAAATCCTAATTGCGCGAGGTAAATCAGCATATAAATTAGGGTGACCGTGACTAGAATCATAAACAGGGTTACTAGCATCGTCCAGAGGTACCGCAGTGTTCGGTGCTTGGTTTGTTGCCAACTGCGTGTAACTGCAGTCTTCCATGGTAATCTGTCGATGATCATGAGTGGTAATAGGCTGATCAAACGGATTCCGAGATACCCAGCAATCAAGTAGAACCCTGCCAGTCCCAGTGCCATCCAAGGATTCTCAAGTAAGTAACTGACGATAAAGGCTGGAATACGTGCCTTGTTCAGTAGGGGCGTCGTAAAAATAAAGCTCCCAAATGGCAGAATAACGATGAAGTAGCCGATAAAGAAGAGAAAGGTGCTCGGTGAAGTCAGCGTCAAACTGGTGACCGTTGTCCGTAAGACCTGCCGAATCGTTTGCGGGCGGCCACGGAAGATGTTAATGATCCCTAGTAATAAAAAGGCGAATTGCCAGTAGATCAAAATAATGACGGCTAGTAAAATGGCCAACATGCCGAGTGCCGCAATCGGTGTGTGAATAATGATGCTTAAGACATTGGTGTAGGAGACATAACTGACTCCTTGCCATTTCAGCAGCATTTCCAGAAGCCAATTGAAGAAGGGCACTGCTAGATAACTAATGACCAGATTGGTACTGAAAATCAGTGCCACGTAACTTCCCCAATTTTTATAAAAACGGCGGGTACTATCCCACCAGAAACGCCAAGCGCCCATGCGCATTGCCCCCTTCACGTGATGACGACCATCACGCTTCTCAAAATAAGTTGACCATTGCCAGGTCGTCCCAGCTAGTCAGTGGATATAATTTATTTTATTCTATCATGAAACCGGTCACGACAGGCAATCGGCTTGCGGTGGGAACAAAAAATCCTGGTTAAGGGTCTCAGTTGAGAGCTCCTTAACCAGGATATCGTTGTTACAAATCACTTATTTAGAACTGCTAGAACTCGTCGTACTGTCCGTATCGTCCGGATTGGTAATCTTGATCCGAGTTGAATCAGTCTTCTTATGCGATGCTTCTGGGGCATCCGTCTTGTACAGATCGACCGTTGACTTGTTGCCGTTCTTCGAGTACAAACTCGTTGATTTGCCAGCCAACTTGTTTTGAATGTCGATTTCTTTTTCAAGCCCGTCAGCGTAGTTGTACTTCGACGCATCGACTTTCTTAAAGTTCTTCGGTGTGTAGAAGCGCAATAAGTTCTTGTTATTGAGTGAATCGGAAAGACTCAGTTCTTTGTCAACTTTCTTCTGATCCTTGTCGACTTTCTTCTCAACACTTTCATCATCTTCGACTTGTTTACCAGTGGCGTTGTCGTAAATTTTGCCACTGAGAACGGTGTACTTCGGTGTCACGAAGTCGCGATTCCGGAAGACGACCGTACTGTCATGCTGCTTGGAGAAGAGGTCGGTCCCAAACTGAATGTAGCGTTTGCTGGAAATCCCGAGCAAGTGCAGAATCGTTGGCAGAACATCGATTTCACCACCATAAGTCGATTCGACCTTACCACTCTTGATGCCTGGAATGTTGATCATGAACGGTACCCGTTGGAGTTGGGCACTGTCAAAGGACGTCCAGTCATCCGCCGATTTACCAAGAATTGGCGCCAACGTTGAATTTTCACTGTTAGATAGGCCGTAGTGGTCACCATACAAAACAATCATGGAATTCTTGAGTAAACCAGCCTTTTTGAGGTAGGTGTAGAATTCCTTCACTGATTGGTCCAGATAATGCGCCGTCTGGAAATAACCATTGATGGCCGAGTCACTCGTATCCGTCGTCTTGAAGGTCGTATCTTCACTATCTAGTGAGAACGGGAAGTGGTTCGTGACGGTGATATATTTGACATAGAACGGTTGCTGGAGTCGTTCAAGGTATTTGACGGAATCCTTAAATAGCAACTTGTCTTTCAGCCCATAACCAGTTGATTTATCACCGGTCGTATCGAAATAACTGGCATCAAAGAAGTACTGATAGCCCATGTTCTTGTAGGTGTTATTTCGATTCCAGAAGCTAGCGACGTTTCCGTGGAAGACCGCGGAAGAGTAGTTGGCCCGTTGATTTAAAATCGCGGGCGCTGCCTGAAACGTGTTGTCTGAACCTAATTGTGAGAACAATGAACCCGTTGAAAGGCCATAGGTACTCGTTTCGAGCATGTTTTCGGCATCGGAAGTCTTCCCTTGACCGACTTCATGGAAGAAGTTCTTAAAGCTGTAAGTTGATTGACTGTGATACAGCTTATTGAGGAATGGCGTGACTTCCTTACCATTGATTTTTTGACCAATTAAAAATTGTTGGAAACTTTCCAGATGAATCACGATCACATTACGACCCTTAGCGATCCCGTACATTTTGGCATTTGGGGCGGCGTAATGCGATTCCGTATAATCCTTAACGGTGTCCAGCTCGGATTTCTTCGCGCTGGCCCGTTGATGGTTCGTTTGTTCATCCTTGATGCCGTCGTAGACCGTGAAAGCGTCGAGTCCCAGGTATTTGACGATGTAGGTGCGGTCAAAAGTTCTGGTCAATAACTGGGGACGGTTGGATTCAGCGAGTGTTAAGTTGAGCCCAAAGCCCGCGATCGCGGCAGACGTATAGGCAAACGCGGTGTGCTTCTTAATCGGACGCTGATCTTGTTTAATGCGATGAAGAATCACCAAACCTAAGATGATGACAATGTCTGCCCAGTAAAGCACGTCGCCCCAGTTAGCTAAGGCTAATGAGGAGCCGGTCAGCCCTTGACTGACCTTGGAGACGCCGGTGATCGTGCTCACAGTCATGAAATCTGTGAACTCGCGGTGATAGATGACATTGGCATATAGTAAAATGGTGTCCAATGCATCAATGAATAGCAAAATATAGTAATATACACCGGTTTTACGAATGTAGAACGCCAGACTAAACAAGAAGACCGTCGTTGCAATCGGATTGACAAGCATTAAGAACGCTTGCAAGGGATCCGCAACGCCGAGCGCAAATTCAGTTAAGTACGCATAAATCGTTTTGGCCCAGAATAGAAAGACTAGTAGCCAAAAGAATCCAATTCGCGTATTAACGTATTGGCGAAATTTGGTAAACATCGATAAAGACCTCATTTTTAACAAATTTGGATATGACGCGATAAACAGTCATCAAATCATTTTAACATAACATCTAGTTCCGTAATCGCTAACAATTTTAAGAATGCGTTAATTTCAGCCGGCTTGTACAATCTAGGGTGCACATTAAACAAGCTAAGAATACGAGTTTTCAAACGAAACTAGTGTTGTGCTCGAACCGACATTTGACGACGATACCATAAACGCGTATTCTCAAAAGTATTTGAGAAGGAAAGTGGCGATAAGATGAAAATCAAGACGAGTAATCAGATTGACTCAGACGTTTATGCGGATGCCATCGCAATTCGACGGGCGGTCTTCGTTCAAGAACAACACATTGATGAGGCCATGGAAATCGATACGGTTACGCCAGCAACTTGGCACTATGTTGGTTATGATGACACGGGCAAGCCAGTGGCCACCGCACGGGTGACGCCCAACGATCCTACGACGGGCCATATTCAGCGTGTCGCCACGTTAAAGGCCGCACGCGGCCACGGGTATGCACGCCAGCTCTTAAACCAAATTGCGGTCGATGAGGCTGCGAAGGGCTACCAACAGCTGGTGTTAGGGGCACAAGTCACGGCCCAGAGTTTTTATGCTGAGTTGGGCTATCAACCAACGGGCGCGCCATTTATGGAAGCCGGCTTGCGTCATCAAAATATGGTGAAAGTATTGACGCCTGCCAATTAACTGACAAGTCAACTGCATCCTGAATTCAAGACATCTCAAGCACTGCGACCCGGTTACGACTGACCGGCGACGTGGTGCTTTTTGCATTTATCAAGCTTCTGGTTTTCGTGCAGAGATGGCGCGTTTAATTAAGTTAGAAAAGCGGATTCAGTTTGTTCAGTTAGTTGGCAAATGAAAGTTATTAGTCGTCTCTACCTAGTGAGTTGCAGTATTGTACATATGGAACCGATTAGCGCAAAAGACTGACCGGCGTTCGGCCGCTATCATCCGATGGTTAGGCTGGAAAAGTTAGGTTGTTTGGCTTTTTTTGAATGGGGGAGGAGCATATGCGAAAAAAGCGAATAGGTTTTTTGTTAAGTGTGTTGATGGCAATTTTGACGTTATTTGTGTTGGGGTCTACGGCGCATGCCAAGGAAATAAGTGTCAGCGGTCTCGATGCCAATAGTGCTCAAGTATATGATAAGAACGGTCAGTTGATGCCACCGTCCAGTTTGTTGAATACGACCACGTCATATCAAGTGACCTATAATTGGCAGATTCCAGATTCTGAAGTTTTGAATGCCGGTGATACCGTTACGGTAGGTATTCCAGCTAACGTCAAGGTTCAAAACAACGTCAGTTTTCCAGTGGTGGATCCCGATGGGGTAACTATTGGAACGTTCACGTATAAGGCTGGAGATCCCACGGGGACCATCACGTTCAATGATCGACTCAGTGGGTTGCAGAATCGGCACGGGACGTTAACGATTAACGCAAATGGTAATTCAACGATTTCGGGAGATGAACGGAGCATTGCTAAGAGTGGATCGATATTTACGTCGGATGAAGCAGGTTCACCGACCACGCTGTTCTGGCATATCACCGTTCAACCTGGGAATAACCCGACTATTGTCATCACGGATACGTTAGGACCGAACCAAACCTTTTTACCAGATACCGTTCAAGCGTATTTGGTCAATGTCGTGAACGGGATGGAAGTACCTGGTCGGACAGTGACGCCAACGGTTGCGGTTTATGGCAATATCATCACATTTTCATTTACGAATGTAACCAGTAAGCTCGTCCTGAATTATCGGACGAAACCAGAAAATGTTGATCCCGCTGCTGGCAATGTTTGGCATAATACCGCTTCCTTGAATGGTTTGGATGTGACGGCAGATGCCGATATTGTGTTTGGTGGCAACGGAAGCGCTCAGCAGGATTATAGTGTCCGGTTAACCAAGCATGATGCCGATACACAGGCCGTGCTAGCTGGTGCCACTTATGACCTCCAAGATAGCACTGGCAAAGTGTTGCAATCCGGCTTAACAACGGATGCCAATGGTCAGCTGATTGTCGAAAAATTGGCAGCAGGAAACTATCAATTCGTTGAAACTAAGGCCCCAGAAGGCTATGAGCTGAACACCAAGCCATTGACCTTTACCTTGGGAACACCGAAAACGCTGCTTTCGATTGAAGTGAGTCAAGATGATCAGAAGATGCCGGTCGTACCAGCGACTGGTGATGTCACGCTGACGAAGACTGATGCGACGACTAAGAAAGTTTTAGCAGGCGCAGTCTACGAACTACGGGATGCTAATGGTAAAGTGTTGCAATCCAACTTGAAGACCGACGCGGCTGGTCAATTGACTGTGACCGGTTTAACAGCTGGCGACTACCAGTTTGTTGAAACTGCTGCACCAACGGGCTATGAATTGAATGCAACGCCATTGCCGTTTACGATCAAAGCCGGTCAAACCGCGGCGGTGACCGTTTCCGCGACTGATGAACCAGTCACGAATCCAAGTCAGCCGGGTGAACCAGGCCAACCCGAAGAACCCGGCAAGCCAAGTGAACCAGGGACGACTGAACCCGGACAACCAGAAGAACCAGGCAAACCAAGTGAACCAGGAACGACTGAACCCGGACAACCAGAAGAACCAGGCAAACCAAGTGAACCAGGAACGACTGAACCCGGACAGCCCGAAGAACCCGGCAAACCAAGCGAACCAGGAACGACTGAACCCGGACAGCCCGAAGAACCGGGCAAACCAAGCGAACCAGGGACGACTGAACCCGGACAGCCCGAAGAACCCGGCAAACCAAGCGAACCAGGGACGACTGAACCCGGGCAACCAGAAGAACCAGGAAAACCAAGTGAACCTGGAACAACTGAACCCGGACAGCCCGAAGAACCCGGCAAACCAAGCAAACCCGGAACAACTGAACCGGGCCAACCAGGTCAACCAAGTAAACCCGGAACAACTGAGCCAAGTCAACCAAGTAAACCCGGGACGACCGAACCAGGTCAACCAAGTCAGCCTGGTACCACTGGCCCAAGCACACCGAGTCAACCAAGCGTGCCTGGAACCGCCACACCAAGTACACCAAGTCAACCAAGTGGAACGTTACCAACCAATCCTAGCCAGCCTGGTGTACCAGCACCAAGTTTGCCGGGAGCTGGTAACCCATCTGCCAGTCAAGGCGTGACTACCTCAAATGGTTCAGGGACGTTAGCCTCAGGAACCGGTTTGAACGGTACGACTGCAGGAACGGGGACCACTGGTGCTGGCGCAGGCCATGGAGCGGGACTCCCGCAAACGTCTGAAACGCCAACGTCATTATTGATGATGCTCGCTGGCTTGCTCGGCTTGTTGATGGCCGGAACTGGTGTCGTTTATCTGCGGCGTCGGCACAGCTAAATTGCGTCAGTCATCATGATGGATGAGAGATCCAATTGAGTTGTTTTACACGGAACTCCAGCAAGTGCGCTGGGGTTCTTTTTTGAACGCCTAAGATATGGCGTCATGTATCGTTAGAAATTGCTGGACGACATTCGTTTAGATGTTGACGCAACGAATCCGTTGGGGTGCCAAAATCATTCGGAGCGTGTATGGTCTGAAATATCATTAGAAATCGGCACAATTATGGGGGCGTTGCGCATGCGGGGAGAACGGACGCGATGGTGGCTAAAAATCCTAGTCATTATTGGCATTATGATACTAATTGGTGGTGTGAGTCAGTGGAAGATGGCGCACGCCCGGCAACAACCGACCATTCAGTCGCGGGCAACTGTGCTTATCGCAACGGTCTCACAACAAATTAGTACTGTAACGCCAACTGAGCTGATGAACAGGCGAACTGGCGATCCAGTGTTTTCAGCACGAATCGGCCACTTTCAGCATGATCATCCGAATTCGATTACCTCGCAACCATATCGAATCAAACGGCGCGCCTATAATGTCACGTTAATTGGCGGGGTCATGGTCGGTAGCCTCGTATTGTGGTTGGGGTATCACTGGTGGCGCCGGCGATAATGTGGACATCAAATTGAGAATATCGTAACCTTAAAAGGCCGTTCTAAGCGACACACAGTCAACTTAGAACGGCCTTTAACTAGCTTGATCATTAGTATTCAGTACTGAGTAGTCGTGTCATCACATCACGCTGAGCGGCGTTTCAGTAGTTGCGACCACCGTGGAAAACTGACGGTCCAACGAATTAGGCCCGGCAGTGTCGCCGGCACAATTAGATTACTGAGGCCAATCCCAATCAGGCTCATCAGCGCAAGCCCTTTTAGATTAGGCGCAGCGGTCAACCAGAGTGGCAACAGGTAGCCGCATTCCAGCAGCGTGACCGGCCAGACGAGTTGTCCACAAGCATAGAAGTGGGTCTGTAACCGCTGGGCATCAAAGTGGTGGAACCAATTTTGACGGTCGACCGCCATCAAGGTGACTGTCAGCCAATGCAGCGCTAGGATCACCAGGCTACTGAGGAAGACGGCGCTGCTTAACAATCCGGCATGTTGCCACTGGGTCATGATTAGCTGAGTCCAGCCCCAACTACTGATAGCCAATGCGGCTAACCCGCTAGTCAACAGGGCGCTCAGTAGGAACGAGCGTAAGCCCAACCAGAGGGCGATGACTAGAATTCCCGCGACGCCAACAGTCCATTTTAGCGCGTGTTGGCTGACCAACTGATGGCGGGCCTGTTGTTGCGCGGTAATGCCCGTTGTTGTGATTTTTGAAGCTTTAAGCGGCGTCGCCAACAAACTAGCGTGAGTCACCGCTTCAAGCTGGCGCAACGTCTGCCGACTGGCTTGATCACCCGGTGCTGTTTTGAGGAGCACGGTCAGTTGGGTCATGTTAGAATCGCTGCTAACGTTAGTAAACAAGCTGTTCTGGTAAGCTTGATTGGTGGCGGCGTTAGCGGGGAGGTAGAAGCTGCGGCCAACTTCGCTATCTGCCAGACTTTCCAAATAGCTGTGGGTGGCTGCCAACGACGCCAATAACGTCTTGAAAGGTGTAGTCGTTTGTTTGAGCGACTGGGTCACGTGATGAACGTGTTGATCGACATGGCCAGCTTCAGTCGCAACGGCTGTTTGGGCACTAACGACGTGGTCAAGTGCAGTCGTGGTGCGACTGGTCAAACGATCGAGCTTGCGCAAGGCGCGGTGTAGTTGTTCGGCGTCAGTCTGCTCGGTCGGCTGTGTATTGTCCGCTGATGGCGTTAACAGTTTATCGACCGTTTGCAGTTGGCCATTTAACTGGTCGTTCAAATCAGCTAAATCATTGATGCGGTCTGAGAGTTGATCGACGGACTTAGTGTGCTTGTTTGTTGCCGCTTGTTTCAGCGTTTTTTGATCACTGGCCAGCGTTCGCTGCAGTTGCGCCACGCTGGTTTGTTTGCCCGCCAAATCAATGTTGATGGCGGACAATTGATTGTTGACGTAAAAACTAGCGATCGGTTGGCCAGTTGGTCGGGTGACTGAAATGACGCGATTAACATTTGGCACCGCGGTCAATTGACGCGTCAACTGGTCGATTGTTTGGAGCGCGCGTTGGTGGGTTAAGTTCTGGGTGCCTTGTAGCGTAATCGTGATTGGCCCCGTCGCACCAGTACCAAAGTGCGCTTGAACCAGTTGTTGGCCGAGCTCTGCATTGGTTAATTGGGCCTGCTGCCAAGGGCGTAAATTGTCGTCCGCAAATTGTTGATTGGCGCCGAGAATGCCGGGGACGATTAACAACGCACTGGCGACAAGTCCTAGGGCTGGCTGCCAGTGACTAAACCGACTTAACTGGCCCCATAGGTTGTGTGACCGCGGTTGCCAAGCGTTGGTGCCAGGCCAAAAGAGGCTATCGCCCAGCCAACCGACAAAGGCATCATTCAGCGTAGGAACGGCGAGTAGCGTAATCATCAGGGCGACCGCAATCGTCCAGGCGCTGGCTAGCGTGATGAAAGCTGTCCAGTGTGCGATCAGCGTAATCAGCATCAACGGAATAATCGTCAGTCCCCATTGCCGATAGTGGGTCGTTAAAATTTTGAGACCAACTGCTTCAGGTGTTTCATCTGCGGCCGACCGCCAGTATGCGCGCATGAAGGACCACGTCAAAATCGGGGTCAATAGCAGACTGACTAGCCCAGCTAGCCCCAAGGCACTTGCCGTGAGTGGCCAGTGCCATACCAAATGACTGTTGGTAATGAAACTGACCGTGGTAATCAAGGTGACGGCCTGGCAGCCCAGGTTTAATAACGGCACTAACAGTGATTTAAAAATCAGGCCGAGTATCATCAGCGTGATGACCGTCCCAATCAGGTAGACCACTAGCAAGGCGCGTCCTTGCCGCAACACGTGTTGCTGATAGACGAGGTCAGAACTGGTCACACTAGTGGTCAGCCCGTCGGCAGCAATCGCGTTGTTTAATTGGTTGGCAATAATCGGCAGGTCAGCCCGAGAGGTTTGCACCGCGGCTAATGCGAGTTCGGTCGAGCCATCGTTGGACCGTAATAATTGGCGGTCATTGGTCATGCCAGTCGCGGTTCGCAGCTGCACCAGCCCATACGTATCCGCTTTGCGATTCAACTTCGCTAACACTTTGGTAATTTGACGGTGTTGTGATTTCGTCAACTTACCATTGGGATTGCTGAAGACCAATGTTAGTGAACGGGTGTCCGCTAGTCCGTGGCCCCATTGCTGTTGGTATTTGGCAGTGGTACGTTGATTTTGTGGCATGGTTGTTTGTTCATTCACAAATGTGGTGATGTTTGGCAAAATCACAATACTTGCTAACACCACGATCCCCCAGAAAAATAAAAATAGCCATTTTGGTTTCAATAATTTTCGCATTCGTCTTGACGCCCCCACATCAATTACTTTTTGTTACGCTAATCTTACCATATCAGTCCTGAGATTAGCGGTTTTGTCGCCAGTTTGAAAAGTTAATTACAGTAATTAATTCAGAGTTATGATATCCTAAAACGCTGTGGGGGTGACGTTATCAAAACAGACCGTTTTCAGGCATTCAGTGATGGCATATTTGCGATTCTGATTACCATTTTAGTGCTGGAATTTCATATTCCAAATTATCAGCCCGGTCACTTGTTGCCAGCCATACTGGCACAGTGGCCGTTAATGTTGTCGTACGTCTTTTCATATTTCTACGTCGGAACTTTGTGGCTGTTTCACCATGATTATTTCAATATGTTGCAACGCATCGACCGTAATTTGAATATGTTGAACCTATTGATGTTATTTAGCATTACGTTGATCGATTATCCGATGTCGTTAGTGGCGGATGCGCTGACGACCGGCAATCGTCAAGATATGCAGACAGCCTTTATCGTTTACGATTTGGTCGCGCTGTTTATTTCTGCGACCTTTTACCTGATGTATGCGTATTTGCATCACCATCAAGCGTTAAAAAAGCCGGGGGTCTCCATGGCTTTTTATACCGCAATCAAACTGGACCCGGTGCGTAGCGTGACGATCTACGCGTTAGCAATCATTGCGACATTCTGGTCGGTCTGGCTTGGGGTGATTCTGCTGGCGAGCGGCATCATCTTTCACTTTGTCGCATATTTACGGATGAGTCATCAATTAGAGCAGGCGAAAGGAGGCACACAGTGATGGATTATTCCAGTTTATTAGGTCCGGACCGCTATGATTTGGCGGTCACGTTAGCCAAGCAGTACCATCTGGATCCCAGCCAAGTCTTGTTCGGCTACTTACAAGTGGTCAGCCAAGTCACGGGTGGAACGGATGCCGAACATGCAGACTTGCATGAACCAAAAGTCCGTGCAGCAATTAATCAAGAATTTGAGCATTTTTTGAAACGACGTCATTGATTAGAACGCCACGATACCGCCTAGATTGGCACGTACCGTGGCGTTTTTGCGCTGCGCTTATCGCTATTTGGAGGTGCGAGGAGACTATTTTTGGATAACTGACAAACGATTCCTTCAAGGCCGCAATGTCCGCCGAGCAAGTTATAATCACAATCATATTGGTTGGTGACGATGGCTAGCTGTTTGCGGCAATGGCAGTGTTGACCAACTAATCGCCCAACTGATGTCACGGTCGGACCTCGTAAGCAATCCGAAGTCTATGAAGAATGGAATCAGGGTGAGTAGCTGCGAGTTAAGAAAAGTAAATTCAGTTGTGATATACAGACGGAAAAAGATGGGTAAGTGGCCAAGATTATAATTTGATTAGAATTCGATTTAATTTTATTGTGACCACATGCTAAAATAGCACTATTCACCCTTCCTGTCACCTCAGCCCCTCGGCGCATTTCTGATCAAGTTCAATGAACAGCATTATCAACAATTCAAAGCTAAAGTGAAGTGATTCAATGAAAAATATCTATGTTCTACTTGCCGGAGAGTCGACATCGCAATTCGGTAATAATTTATTTGATATTGCGATCATGTGGTATCTGTATCGACTGACTGATAATTCAACGACGATTGGCCTGATTTCTGGGACGTTCAATGCATTAGTCGTGTTGAATGTCTTGACGGGATATTTAGCCGATCGGTTTCCTAAGACCAAAGTGATGATGACGATTGACGGGCTTCAAGCCATACTAATGGGCGTCGCCACTTATTTGTATTACGGCTTTGCAGTTAATATTTGGACGCTGGTGGGGGGTCGCGTTTATCGCTAAAATTCTGGGAACTGTTTTTGATCCGGCTGAGAATGCATTAATTCCGCAAATTGTCCCAGCTGACCAATTACAGCGCGTCAATAGTATGAATCAAGGCGTTAAGGTGTGCGCCCAATTAGTGGGGATGTTAGCTGGCGGTAGTCTAGTTGCGTTCGTCTCGCTAGCTGATTTCGTTTTGATCAATGGTCTGACGTTCTTGGTCTCGCTAGGTTGTATCGTGATTGTACATAAACGGGTGGACCACGCCGAACAAGTGAGCGTCGAGCAGGTGCAAACCTGGGATTGGTATGCTGGCTTAGCTTACGTCTATCATAACCCAATGTTGCGAACGCTAATTTTACTAGCTGTTATCGTGAATATGGTGATTGGCCCCGTGCTAGGGCTGAATATCATCTGGACGCGGGGAACTTTACATGCCAGTGCCGTCGTCTATAGCTTGGCACAAGCGCTGTTCATCATTGGGGTTGTGACTGGCAGTATTCTGATCAATTTTGTTAAAACGACTTTTAAGACCAAGTTACTGCTAGCTTTGACGACGATGACGGTCGCGGTGACGTTCATGGTGTTGATGCGCAGTATCGGTACCACCTTGATTGCGATGATGGTGATTGGTATGGCGGGTGGCTTTGTGAATGTGTCGCTATTCACTTTGATCCAATTGAAAACGCCCGGCGAACTATTAGGGCGGGTGAACGGTGCGATGATGTCTTGCACGAATATTTCAATGCCGATTGGTATCGCACTCGGCGGCGTCATAACCAGGTACGTCGGTATTGCAACCGTATTTATCATCGGCAGTGCGATTACCCTAGTGGCGTTACTGGCGATGAGTCGGGTGACGCTCAATGAAGCTTGATTGGTTACTGAGCCTATGTCCAAACAAGTATAAATCTGGTCTGTCATGTTGGTGTTACTCAAAGTACCTTGAGTAGGTGATGTGATTTTGCTATGCAGGATGGATTGGAAGAATTGAAGAAGCGACGCAAGAGGATCATCTAAAAAACCAGTGGTTACAACAGTCGTGCAAGTAAGATTGTTGTAACCACTAGTTTTTTAGTTTTATGCGGAGTTTTGCGGTACTAGTTTCTTATTCAAGCAGTCAACGTAACCATGCCATTAATTCAAATCTCGTAAAGATTTATGATTTAAAGCTTGAACATAACTCGACCGACCAGAGCCGCTGAGCTGTTGGTTAGTATCCAAATAAATTTGCCCGGCCCATCGCTTGGACGTTTTGGTGGGGGGTCGCAGTATCACGCGATAGACGATTGGACAATTTTCGAGCGTGACCTGTTGATAGGGTTGTCCCGTCGCTTTTAGATACCGCTTGCTCTCCGCTAGTGTTTGCGGGCTTGAGAAAGTATAGTCATACCAAACAATGCCGCTGAAGGGACCAGATTCTTCTTTAATCAGCTTACTTCTCGGAATTTGATTGCCATCATGATTTTCCTTCAGCATTACCTCAAGTGTTGCCCGTGCCTTAGTCATCTCCATGCTAGATTTAACGGACACACCAATTAAGAGGATACCAATAATGAGCAGAACAGAAACCGTCCAACTGAGAATTTGATGTCTTTTAAAAAAAGCGAATATGGGTAATAACTGCTTGTCCCAATGATTGATGAAATTCATTTTGTATCCCCCATTTTTAGCATATACAAAACATAACAGGGGTAATGTCGCTTGTCACGAACTTATGAAATTTATACGCAGGATATTATCGCAAGTCAGTGAGCTTTTTTTGATTGAACATAACTAAATTTATACAAGTAGGGTCCGTCAGCTGCTAGAAAAAGTGAGTATTGAGAAAATCTGCTCAACAAATGCGAATCCTAAACTGTTTTCAAAAATTTATTTTAGAATTTTTGAAGGCAAAATATTTTAACTGAATTTTTTTTGAAGCATTCTCACAAAAAGGTCTCTGGATCTATTTACATGGTTATTTCTTTTATTAAAGCCTCAAAATGGAAGTCACTAAAATATTTATACGGATGGCGGACCGTGCCTTGGAATCGCGCTCAATTTAAACAGGCAACGGCAGTGCGTCGATGAGAATCAGTCCGCTGGAAAGACGTACGGTGTTTGCCAATCCGCAGCCATCTCTGACGTTAGGGTCAAGCTTTGCTGACGACCAGTCGTGCGGGGAATGAAGTGGTAAGTGCGGGTCTCCAGCTGAATCAAACAACGATAATGCGTGTAATTATGACTAATCAGATTGCGGCGGTTCGCATCATATGGCAAGCTGACTTCTTGCAACCAACGAAAAATAGTCGCAGGCACTTGCTCGGATGAAAGTTGCCCCGTTCCCAGCCGCCGCAACGCCATATGAATAAAGCGGTCAGTTGGAATCGGACCAGTCGGCAGGGGCTGCTGCGCCTGAATGACTTGTTGGGCAGCCTGCTGAGTTGCTGCGGTGATTTGAGTGCCGTTTAATCCTAAGTAGCGATTCAAACGACGCTGATGGTCAACCAGGATTGGTGTATTGGTCAACACGCCAGCTGGATTCGGTTGGGCAGTCAGGGGGCCACCGGTGGGTTCAATGACGACACTGGTCTGACGATCACTCAGGATCCAATGAAAGGGGTAGACCTCCCCAGTGTCGTCGCCCCAGGAAGCCCCAACGAGATTGATCCGAGGCAGGTCGGCGATGACGGCAGCGACCGATGCATGTTCACCTAATACCCAATTGATAAAGGCTTGCGGGGTCAAGTTGATTTGACCCGGGACTGATTCAGTCGCGTAGTTGACCGCGTGTGGCAAGTATAGTTCGGCACAGGTTAAACCCGCTTCGTTGATTCCATCGGCCATCAAACAGCTACTAAATTGCTTGGGCAGGCGCCCACCACCAAGAATGGCATACTGGGTCGTTCGCTCAGTCGCTAAGCCAGTTGGCCACCGATAGTGCCGTGGTAAAAAAATCGGCCGCCAAGGTGTCGTCGTTGGGAAGTCCATCGTTCGGGCAAAGTAGTGTTGGTCGTCAGTATCAAGATAAGTTAAACTAGTGCACATGTGGCCGCCTCCTGATCAAGTTATGGTGAATGTATTACGTTAGATAAAGTGTTATGGATGATGATTAAAACATGCAGTCCTCAGGTTCGAAGAGACCAGCTGAGAGCCACTAGAAATAATGCGAGCTATCGTAAACCAGTACCATTATTGAATAAATAATAGAATTTTCGTAATGGTAGCGCTTTTAATCCTATACGAATATGCTCGGCGCCAGTTCACAAAAAACGACATTTAACAAAATAACTAATAAGATTAGGCTTTAAGGAATACAGCCAGTAAGGAAGCATTAAACCTTACCAGGTCATCTAAAATAAAAAACGTTATCAAATCCAAGCCTACTCCGACAATTATATCTTCTTAGTGCTTTTCTTGTACCAACAATATTGGCTGCATTACTGTTCTGATACGAAAGGTGATCCGACTACAAGTCAACTTACCGTTGATAATATGGTATCGAGAATCATCTCAGCTGTAGTGTGACTGGGTTCCGGATATGACTTTAGACAGCCTTTTTGCTTAGAACATTTACCTTTTTGACTTTGTTATGAACCATTGCCATGCATTCATTAATGACCAAACAATCGTCGAAATTAAAGTAATATTTAGCTGATTGTTTGGTCATTAATTTGGTTAAATAACTCCCTGTATACTTTTTGCTTTTCTCTTAAACAGATCAGGTAATAATCCACATGACATTCCTCATCAAGAATAGAAACATTAATCTGATTCTTTAACACCAAACCACGCTTAATATCATAGCCAGAAACAAAACTTGGATAATTAGAATTATGAATGAGTTCGTTAAATGCGCCACGGTCGATTTGTAAAAGAAAATGGGAATCGGGTAGTTTTAGGTTACACATTTCTGCCCAAAAACCAGTCTGAGACAATCGAAGAATTGAAAGACCATTTAAATCTTTTAGATGAATATTCGGGTAAAACGTCAAAGGGTTGGATCGATGTAGTGAAATATAAAGATCCTCATGTCCAATTTTCTTTGAGTATATTGTGGGGTCCGTTGGCTTATGATGAACTACTGCCAATTGATAATCACCATCCTTGACCCGCCGAATAAAGTCCTTGTCGTCTGTCATACTGCTAGAAATTGTCATCCCAGAAAACACGTTATTAATAATTGAATTTAATACTCGCTGTGGTAGAGGTGCACAGTAGCCCACTGAAATAGTGTGTAAGCTTCGATGATATGACTTAACTTGCTCGATAAGGTCTTCATCGGTTTTGATGACTTGCTGGGCACGTTCTGCCATGAAACGACCAGTCTGATTCAACTCTAACCGGTTGGAGCTCCGAATAAAAATCTTGATACCAAGCTCGTCTTCTATTTTTTTCATTGAACGTGTAAGCGCTGGTTGAGAAGTGTGCAACTTCTTAGCTGCTAAAGAGAGTGTTCCCAAGTTTGCGAAAGCAACCAGTTGTTCCAATAAATGAATTTCAAGCACGTATCCTCGTTCCTTTCTATAACAATTAGATATAGTGAATTGACTAATTGGTATTGTACAGATTGATAATATCACCTTAATATTAGGATATCAATAAAATACAATATCAGATATGGATAGGAGCGCAAGGTTATGGAACAAATTAAATTGAGCAATGGTGTACAAATTCCTAGATTAGGTTTAGGAACCTTTATGGTACGTCCTGAGGATACTAAAGCTGCCGTATACACTGCAATAAAAGATGGTTACCGCCTTATTGATACAGCGAACGGATACAATAATGAAAAAGAAGTTGGCGAAGGCATTCAACAAGCTATCAACGACAATATCGTCAAGCGTGAAGATATTTTTCTTTCAACTAAAATTTGGCCCACATTTTATGAGAACGTAAATGCGGTTGATGAAACGCTGAAGAGACTGGGGGTCGATTATGTCGATTTGCTCTTCATCCATCAGCCATCAGGAAATTTTGTTGCTGGTTATCAGTTGATTGAAAAAGCCTATCACGATGGTAAAGCTAAATCATTGGGCATTTCCAACATGCACGATGAAAAACTCGACAAGTTGTTATCAAAGGCAGAAGTTAAGCCACATGTTATTCAGCTCGAAGCTCATCCTTACGACACAGAAGACGAAATCATGGGGAAACTTTCTCAGTATGATACCAAGTTAATGGGGTGGTATCCGCTTGGTCATGGTGATTCTGAGCTATTCAAAGAACCTACTTTTGTTGCCCTAGCAGATAAATACCACAAGAGCGTACCTCAAGTTATTCTACGCTGGCATATTCAAATGGGGTTCATTACCATTCCTGGATCAAAGAATCCGGATCATATTCGCGATAATTTCAACATTTTCGACTTTAGTCTAACTGACGCCGAGATGAAAGAAATTAGTAAGTTGGATGGCACTAAAAAATATTACCAGCCTGATAATGCAACTGAGGAGAAATATGCAGAAATGCACTTACCATTTGAAAAATAAATTTATTTGGAGGAAACAATAATGACAAAATTTGATTACGTCACACTTAATAATGGCTTGAAAATGCCCAAAATTGGGTTTGGTGTCTTCCAAATCCCAGATGCTGGACAAGCACAACAGGCAGTAAGTGATGCTTTAGAAGTTGGCTACCGAATGATTGATACGGCCGCTTCGTACTTTAATGAGTCTGCGGTGGGAGCCGCAATTGCTGCCAGCAATATCGACCGTAAAGATATTTTTGTAACGTCAAAATTGTGGGTCCAGGATTATGGCTACGATAATACATTAAAAGCGTTTGACGTTTCGATGAACATTATCTTGATCTATATCTGATGCATAAGCCGTATGGTGACTACATGGGTTCTTGGCGTGCACTGGAACGACTTTATAAGGAAGGTCGAATTAAGGCCATTGGTGTTACAAGCTTTTGGAATGAACGCTTAGCTGATCTAATCAATTTGAGCGAAGTCAAACCGGCTATCAACCAAATTGAAACCAATGTCTGGTGGCAACAATGGTCCTCACAAAAATTCATGGAAGAGCAAGAGATTCAGCCTGAGGCATGGGCACCCTTTGCAGAAGGCAATAATGACATCTTTAACAATCCGACAGTTAAAAAAATTGCTGAAAAGCATCAAAAAACCACTGGTCAGGTCATGCTTCGCTGGTTAATCCAACGTAATTTCGTTGTTATTCCAAAATCTATCCATAAGGAAAGAATGCGGGAGAATATTGATATCTTCGATTTCTGCTTAGATGAAGCTGATATGGCCCAAATCAAGTCTTTAGATACCGGGAAGAGTACAGTTTATGACGAAATGGATCCAAAAATTGCGATGTCGATTGGACAAGTCAAAATTCATGACTAACAACTCAAGCAAACAAGTCATTTGGACGAAAAATCGACGTGGCCAAAATATATACGGAGAATTATATTTACCCTCGAACCCTTCTCCCGCCCCATTGGTCATTTATTCTCATGGATATGGCTATACAATGCCATTTATAGATAGCCACGCACTAGTTGAGTCAGGAATTGCAACTTTTGAATTTGATTTTTGTGGTGGGTCACCAGAATCAAGGAGTGATGGTTCCTCAATAGACATGTCGGTAATGACTGAAGCAGATGATTTAGATGCTGTTCTTAATAAGTTGCAATCGCATCCGGCTATCGACCGGAATAAGATATACCTTTCAGGTGGTAGTCAGGGTGGCTTTGTTTCAATCGTAATTGGTGTTCGCCGCCAGAAAGATATCCAAGGAATGATTTTGTATTGTCCAGCATTAGTGATTGGTGACTTTGAACAATATGAACTTCATGGAGCAAGAATGCCTGAGCGTTACCGCTTTGGAAACATGACAGTAGGTAAACGCTATGTTGATGATCTTAAGAACTATGATGTTTATGCTGAAATGAAAAAGTTTACAAAGTCTGTTCTCTATTATCAGGGCAGTGCTGATGAAATGGTGCCAATAACTTACGCTTATCATGCTGAGAAATCATTTCCAAACGTACAACTTAAAGTGATTCCAGGTGCAAGTCATATGCTGACTTTTGGTCACGAAACGGAACTTTTTGAAGAGATGAAACAATTCATTTTGAACGAATAAAGAAAGGTGTTTGCTGTGGAAAAAAGGATTAATCAACTTGAACAGAGTGAATCAAATCACATTAGGCAAAACGAGATTAAAGAAAGTGCGGAATTATGTTGGAAGATTAATACCACCAATCCCAACTCTGAGAAGATTCCTCAATTATTAAACCAACTATTCTCGGGTGATTTTGGCGATCAAAGTCGTATACAACCACCACTACACGTTCTTGACGGTAAAGAAGTTCAGATTGGTAAGAATGTGAGCATTGGGTTTAACGTAACGATGATGTCTGCGGGAAAAATTACGATTGAAGACAATGTTAAACTTGCTGCCAACGTTCAATTGCTGACTAATAATCATGATTATTACAATCGCGAAATATTGGTTTGCAAACCAATCGTCATTAAAAATAATGCATGGCTGGGTGCTGGTGTGACCGTATTGCCAGGCGTGACAATCGGCGAGAATGCGGTTGTTGGTGCTGGAGCAGTCGTTACAAGAGACGTAGCAGCAAATACGGTGGTTGCAGGAATTCCTGCTCGAAAACTATCAGAGATTGCACACCCAGAAAGGATTATCCAGGGTTAAAAGTGAAGGAGAACCAATTATGTCACAGATAAAAACGGCAATTGTTGTAGGCGGTTCCTTGGCGGGGATGATGATGGCTCTAGCACTTGCAAAAAGTGGCGTTAAAGTAACGGTTCTCGAACGACACTCCACAAATGAACGCCGTGGTGCAGTGCTTTCAGTTCACTCTGGAGCAATTAATCAGTCGGCTCTAGCCCATGAATTACGCGCAATCGCTGCAGGTGACGGCCGTGGAATTGAGTCATGGCGAATGATTCACCAAAGATTGCAAAGTGAAGCGCACAATACCCCGAATATAGATGTCCACTTCAATGAAAGCGTTCAAGATGTTGGTGAGAACCGTACCTACGCATACGCACAGACCAATCAAGCAAAGTATCAAGCAGATATTTTGGTTGGTGCGGATGGGGGCAGCAGTTTAGTTCGCAAATATGTCAATCCACAACAGCCCAATGCCATATTTGCTGGGTATCAGCTGTGGGTTGCAATCGTAGAGGAAGAATTAGTACCCAAAAATTTGTGGCCTGGTAAACGTTATTCGGATTTTCAGGAGTTTGATGGTGCAGATGATGACTTTCTTTTTGCGATGATAGTTCCTGGCATGGATGGTTCACGTGAGGTTGGCCATCGCCAGATTGGCTTGGCCTGGTATGACAATGGATCCAATGATGTGCTCTACCAATCAGGCGCGGTGCAGAACAATCACGTTTTGCACACTTTAAATACTCGCAGTATTCCACAAGAGATTCGTATGCAACTGATTGGGCGAGCCCAAAAATACTTTCCACCATTATTTGCGAAAGCAATTCAAGTTGCAATCGAAAGGGAATATTTAGTCGCCACGCCCATTAGTGAATATGTTGCTTCTAAAATGTCTCGAGGTCGAGTGACCATTGTTGGCGATGCGGCGCATGCGTTAACACCAATGACGGGTAAAGGCTTTAATTCTTCTCTAGATGATGCGGCAACCTTGGGTGGATTAATTTCGAAATATGATGATGCTAATCAGTTGCTCCAAAAATTTGAAGACTTGCGCATGCCAATCGATACCGAGATAGTTCGCTCCGGTCAATCCTTCAGTCAAAGTTATGGACGTGAATAGGAGGAAAGGCACTTTGATGAATATTCAAAATTTAGTTAAACAATTAAATAGCTTAACACGGGCGTTAGGAACATTACAGGTCGTCGCAGTTCAAAAAGATCCGAACGTCCTTCTAAAAGAGGTCAATCGGGCCAAGCACCTCATTTCACAACAATTAGCATTTTTCGTGTCAGATCCTGCCGCGGAGAAAGATAAACGTGAAGATTCAGACAGTCAGTTAGGTGCCTTGTTGATCGAGTTTATTAAAGAATTACGAAAGACCCAGCAATTGTACGATCAAATGATTGATGACAAAAAATATGATGCCGAAAAAGAACAATTCCTTGTCTTTCAACATCAAATCAAACATCTCTTTTGGCATTTTCAAGGTTATCTAAATTATGCTTCAGATATTGATCAGAGTGGTGAACAACTCTTCGTACCTTAATCGGTAATGCTGCTGATAAGATATTTATGAAAGGACATTTTTTAGTAAATGAAAAAAACATTAATTGCTTATTATAGCCTAACCGGTACAACCAAAACTTTGGCTGGAAAAATACACAAACATTTTCCTGATTCTGATTTATATGAGATTACGGTTTCTGATGATGTTTATCCGACAGACATGTATGAAATCGCTGACGTCGATGAACGCATCAAGCAAAAGAAAACTTGGCCAAAGATTTCGCAACTACCAGACGTTCAACAATATACAAAGATTATTATTGGGGGACCAGTATGGGGTGATAACGTCCCCAGCCCAATCATCTCGTTTCTAAATGAAATTCAAAACTATCAAGGTAATATTGATGAATTTCACACTGATGTAGGCCAAATCCGTCATTATGAGGACAATTTCAGAAGATATCTTGGAAATCTGAAGGTGGACGCTTTCTTCGATGCTAATTCAGATAGTCTAGATTATTGGTTTGAGCAGCAAACTGCGAGGTAAGACCATGACAAAAATCTTTATTACGGGTTCATCCACTGGTCTGGGTGCCCTGGTCGCAAAAGATTTGATTGCTAATGGTAATCAGGTTTATCTTCACGCGCGAAATGAGCAGCGGGCGCAAGATGCTTTAAATGTAAATCCACAGGCAAAGGGAGTTGTTACCGGTGACTTATCCGACTTAGATTCAGTAAAAAGCATTGCTAATCAACTGAACGGTATCGGTACTTTTGACGTCATTATCCAAAACGCCGGCGTTTATTCAGAAGACAGCACATTGACTGCTCGAGTTAATGTTGAAGCGCCATATCTACTAACCAATTTACTTAACAAACCGAAGCGAATTATTTTTATTACTTCCGGAATGCACATTGGCGCACCGCTTGATATTGAACACCTAGAAAGTGACCTTTCATACTCTGGATCTAAGCTGGCCGTAATGATTCTAACTGAATACTTTGCTCGTATTTGGCCGAAAGTAATCACTAATGCTGTTGATCCTGGCTGGGTACCAACTCGGATGGGTGGCCCTGCTGCAAATGATGATCTGCATGGTGGCTATTCAAGTCAGCTTTGGCTGGCAACAAGTAATGATTTTCGCGCGCTAAAAAGTGGAGATTGTTACTATCATTTGAGACACGAAAATTACGATTCACGTGCAAATAGTACACAGATACAAACAGAACTAGTTGCCAAACTAAACGAATTAACTCAACCAAAATAAATTGCATCAATGTTATCTCTGACTCGTATCAATTAGACTTAGGACTGATTAAGCCTATTGCCCATGTTGTGAACTCATTATTAAAATTGACCGACGACTAGAAAGGACGCAGTAAAATGCAAAAACGAATTTTAGGACAAAATCTGAGTGTCTCTGCTATCGGCTATGGCGCCATGGGGTTATCGCATGCTTATGGTACCGCGGTTGAAAAAAATGAAGCAATCAAAATTATTCGGACCGCCTTCGAACAGGGTTATACGCTCTTTGATACTGCCGCACTTTATGTTGGCCAGTATGCAGATGGCGCGACTGCCATCAATGAAGCCTTGGTCGGCGAGGCAATCAAACCATTTCGGGACCAGATTGTTCTAGCCACAAAGGGCGGAGCAGAATTTCATGACTCAAAATTAGTTATTGATGGAAGTCCAGAAGGGTTACGAAAATCAGTTGAAAATAGTTTACGACAGCTGGACGTGGAAACAATCGATCTCTATTATCAACACATGCCTGATCCAAACGTTGCCCCCGAGGTTGTTGCCGATTTGATGGGACAACTAATTAAAGAAGGTAAAATTAAACACTGGGGTATCTCTAATGCAAGTGTTGATTATATTGAACGTGCTGATGATGTCACCAAAGTAACTGCTGTCCAGGATCGCTTCTCAATGCTAGCACGTCGTAAAAGTGAAAGGCTGTTTCCCATTCTGAAAAAACGGCAGATTGGCTTTGTCGCCTATTCTCCTCTGGCAAGTGGATTTTTAACCAACCAAGATAGATCCAAAATTGACCAGCATAACAAATTAGATTTCAGAGGTAATATGCATCAATTTACTGAAGTTGGTACGGACGAAGCACAGGCAATCTCCAGCCTGGTAACTCAGTTGGCTGATGAAAAGCAAGCTTCACCGGCTCAAATTTCCTTAGCATGGGTTTTAAAACAACAACCGTGGATTGTCCCAATTCCCGGAACTAGTAAGGAAAAGCGATTAATTGAAAATGCGGATGCTGTGAACATTCAACTAAGTGATGATGAAATCAAGCAGATGAATCGCCTTCTTGATAAAGTCAATTATGATCAATTTGACTAGTGATTGGCGCACTACATCGTTGGACAATCTAGAAACACAATTTATGAACAAATACTAAAAAGTTGGGATTTCTTGAATGAGCGAGTGAAAAATTAACTAACCCAAGACGTGTGGGACGTCTAGTATGTGTCAAACTAGGGTCCGTCTGAAAACTACTTAAGTAAGATGCAAATTGAGGCAATGTAGACCGTAGCCAGATAAACATGAGCGAGCTTATCATAACGCGTTGCAATCCTACGAAAGTTCTTCAACTGATTGAAGAAGTTCTCAATCAAATGGCGCTCACAATAAACGTGGTAATCACAGGTCCACTTGTCTTTGGTATTTTCCTTTGGCGGAATGGTATAGACGCCTGCTTTATCTTC